>JBBWZW010000135.1:0-3850 GCA_039649305.1 Burkholderiales bacterium | reverse complement strand
TCGCGCGGCGCTCCGTTTCAGAAAGTTCAGGCAGGCAGAGGCGAAGATTGGTAAGGGTGATTTCGCGACGTGAACGCACCGTCGCGAACAGCAGTGCGCCGACGGCTTCCCCGACACGACCGAGCAGGGGCAATGGTAGCCAGTGCAATACCCACATCAAGCGTAGCAATATTTTCATAAGTCCTGTGTCCGAATGTGAAGCAGAAACCGCGCGCATTGCCCAAAGGATAATGCAGGACGACATGTCGCGCATTGCCGGCCTTCAAGTGCGGGACAGCCGTCGGCTATCTGATTCCTGATTCCTGATTCCTGTATTCTGTCCCCCTGACACCGGAGCACATTCATGTTTGATCTTCTTCTTCGCAATTGCACGTTAGCCGACGGCAGTACTGGTATGGATATCGGTATTACGGACGGCCGGATCGCCGCTGTCGCGCCGGCACTCGCGGCCAGCGCGGCGCAGACCGTCGAAGCAGAGGGACAACTGGTAACGGCCCCATTTGTGGACGCGCATTTCCATATGGATTCAACGCTCTCCTATGGTTTGCCGCGGGTGAACCAGTCCGGCACCCTGCTGGAAGGCATAGCGTTATGGGGAGAACTCAAGCCCATGCTGGCACAGGAAGCGCTGGTGGAGCGCGCCCTCGCCTATTGCGACTGGGCAGTCGCAAAGGGACTGCTGGCGATTCGCACGCATGTCGATATCTGCGATCCGCGTCTGCTCGCGGTCGAGGCCTTGCTCCATGTTCGTGAGCAGGTGCGTCCGTATCTCGATCTGCAATTGGTGGCGTTTCCGCAAGATGGCCTGCTGCGCTCTCCTGGCGCATTCGATTTGCTGAAGCGCTCGCTCGACATGGGGGTGGACGTGGTCGGCGGTATTCCGCATTTCGAAAGGACCATGGCCGACGGCGCGGAATCGGTGCGCATGCTCTGCGAGCTGGCCGCGGAACGCGGGCTGCGGGTCGACATGCATTGTGACGAAACCGACGATCCGATGTCGCGCCATATTGAAACGCTCGCCTTCCACACCCAGCGCCTCGGACTGCAAGGCCGCGTCACCGGCTCGCACCTGACTTCGATGCATTCGATGGACAATTACTATGTCTCGAAACTGATTCCGCTGATACGGGAAGCCGGCGTCGCCGCAATTGCCAATCCGCTGATCAACATCACGATCCAGGGTCGGCACGACACCTACCCGAAGCGGCGCGGCATGACCCGTGTACCCGAGCTGATAGCGGCCGGCATCGATGTCGCCTTCGGACACGATTGCGTGATGGACCCGTGGTACGGCCTTGGTTCCGGCGACATGCTTGAGGTTGCGCACATGGGCTTGCATGTGGCGCAGATGACGGGGCAGGACGGCATGCGTGCCTGCTTCAATGCGGTGACCAATGCGCCGGCGAAGATACTCGGGCTCGAAGGCTACGGCGTGGCTGTCGGATGCAAGGCGGATCTGGTGCTGCTGCAGGCGCGTGATCCGGTGGAGGCGATACGCCTGCGCGCGACACGGCTTGCGGTGATTCGTGCCGGGCGCGTTATTGCGCGCACGCCGCCGGCGACGGCGATGCTTGATTTGCCGGGGCGGCCGGAGAGGGTGAGCTTTCAGAGATAGAGTTTTCTTCTGCGAAAATTCCGCGGCCTGCTTCCGGCAGACTTCAGGTTCGATCGTGACGACACCAACCAGCGGGGCTAAACGCTTCCAGGGTACTAAGTACCCGCTCAGAATAAATTGTGAGCGTCTGCGGCTCTTGCCGGCGCGCTGCGGCGTTGCCTGTCCCTTGCAGTGCTCGCACTGCGGCGGCCCAGGCGCCTTGCATCGCATCCGGCCAAAGCCGCATCCATCTCACAATTTATTCTGAGCGGGTACTTAAAAAGGTTTTCGGGTTAATGCTTTTCGCGGTCTAGTATGCGATGCAAGTCGGACGCGGCGACGCCGATGTCATAGTATTGCGATTCTTCCGCCCGGCTCTCGACCGCCATCACGCCGCAATGGTGCAAGTCCTTGAAATCGCCATAGGGGAACTTGTACCTTTCCTTTGAATCACCCCCCTCGCGGGCGTCGATCCCCAGATACCACTTCGAATATTCGGCCAGTCCGTGCTCGCGGATGAACTCGTCTTCTCTCTCGGCGGATGGACGGTGTTCCTTCCACGCGATGCCTTCATCGAATACCACACGACGTTTGCTGATGAGTTCTTTCGCATGTTCAAATGCGCTCAGGTTGAGCTTGATCGGCATGGCGTTGCACCCCTATTAACTGGTCGCGATTATCTTCGGCTGCAACCACCACCGCCGCATTGACGGAGCTCCAAGGCGACTGTTTCAGAACCGGTCCCAATACGGCTCCGGACCGAAATGTTCCATCAGGTGATCGATGAATGCCCGCACCTTCGGTTGCATGTAGCGATTGGGCAGGTAAGTCGCATACAGGGAAGTATCCGGGTTGGCGACGCTGTCGGTCAATATCTCCTTCAATCGTCCGCTCTTCAGATACGGCCCGAGTACGTAGGTCGGAAACATCACGATCCCGAAACCGCCCAGCGCCAGTTGCAGCAGCACCTCCGAATTGTTGACGCGGCATTTGCCGGAAGGTTGCATGATCACTTCCTTGTTGCCGACCCGGTAACGCCAGCCGGAGTGCTGCACCGGCAGGCCGAGATATCCGAGGCATTGGTGATCGCTCAACTCCTGGGGCGTGCGCGGCGTGCCATGTCGCTTCAGGTACGCCGGTGACGCGCAGGTCACCCAACGCACCGGTCCAATCCTGCGCGCAACCATCATAGGCGCCGGGTTCCCTGTGATGCGAATGGCAAGGTCGTAACCTTCCTCCACGATGTCGATGACGCGGTCGCTTGCGTTCAGCTCGATGTCGACTTGCTCATAACGCTGCATGAAGGTCTGCAACGCCGGCGCCAGGTGCAATGAAGAAAAGATCACCGGAGCGGTTACCTTGAGCACGCCGCGCGGCTCGGCCTGCAACTGGGTGACCGTTTCCGCCGCCGCATCGATCTCCTGCGCGATGCGGGCGCAATGATCATAGTAGGCCGCGCCGATTTCCGTCAGGCTCATGCGCCTCGTGGTGCGATTGAGCAGCCGCACGCCGAGCGCGCTCTCGAGGTTGCTGACCTGCTTGCTGACCAGCGACTTCGATGTATTCAATGCATCGGCGGCGGCGGAAAAGCTCCTCGTTTCCACCACCTTCGCGAACGTCATCATTTCCGCAAGCATCTCCATGTCACTCCCTCCCATTGTTCACATAGGTGAACAATATTATTCCATTTCGCCGGATTATCAATATATGAGAACAAACCATAATGCGCTTCATGGGAATGCGTCACGTTGTTGGTAAAGGAGATCGCCATGAACGCTACATTGCATCAGGCCGCTATGACCGCGACCGGCAAAACGGCTGCAACACCCGTGCACTTCGACCCGAACCGCGGTCCGGTGCGCCTGCCTGAAGGTCACTATGTGAAGACGCACGACGCGCAGGGCTGGCGGATTCATGCGCTGGCAGGGTCCGTCTGGATCACCCAGGACTGGGACAGCCGTGACATCGTGCTCCATGCCGGCGAATCGTTTGTGCTGGATCGGGACGGCGCCGCCATGCTTTGGCCGCTCGGCGATACGTCGATATGCATCGCAAAGGATGGCATTCCCTGCGCCGCGCAAGATGCATTGCCCGCCGAACGCGAGATATTTGCATAGAGGGGGATGTCGTGCTCCAGCTCAATTGGCGGCAATACCTGCAGATGCTCACGCCGCTGCACGCGGCAGAAGAAATCCACGACACCTGGCGGCTCGCGGACGGCACGCCGATCAGGATACGCGCGGTCCGGCCCGGCGA
>JBBWZW010000123.1:0-17275 GCA_039649305.1 Burkholderiales bacterium | reverse complement strand
CTGCTGGATGATGCGCCTTGAGATACGCGGTGTGATAAGACAGCAACGCGAAAGCGGCGGCATGCGACTTGTTGAAGCCGTAACCCGCAAACTTTTCCATCAAGTCGAAGATCTCGTCGGCCTTCTCCTGCGACAGGCCGTTCTTCGCCGCGCCTTCACGGAAAATCTGGCGATGTTCCGCCATCTCTTCCGCCTTCTTCTTACCCATCGCGCGCCGCAGCAAGTCCGCGCCGCCAAGCGAGTAGCCGCCGATGACCTGCGCCATCTGCATCACCTGCTCCTGATACACCATGATGCCGTAGGTCTCGGAGAGAATGCCTTCGGTACGCGGGTCAGGATATTCGAATCGTTCGCCGTGCTTGCGTCGGCAGAAATCCGGAATCAGGTCCATCGGGCCGGGACGATACAGGGCCACCAGCGCAATAATGTCTTCGAAGCGGTCCGGCCGCGCGTCTTTCAGCATGCCCTGCATGCCGCGGCTTTCAAGCTGGAACACGGCGACGGTTTTCGCCTTGGTCAGCAACTCGTAGGATGACCGGTCATTGAGCGGCAGCTTTTCCAGGCTGAATTCAGCCATCGCCGGATCAAGCTGCTTGATGTAGCGCACCGCCCTGTCGAGAATCGTCAGCGTGGTCAATCCGAGAAAGTCGAACTTGACCAGACCGACCGCTTCCACATCGTCCTTGTCGAACTGCGACACCACGCCGGAGTCGCCGCCCTGGGTGTACAGCGGACAGAAATCGGTCAGCTTGCCGGGTGCGATCAACACGCCACCGGCGTGCATGCCGATGTTACGCGCGATACCTTCGACTTGCTGCGCGAGCTCAAGCAACTGCTTGACCTCTTCCTCGTTCTCCATGCGCTCCTTGAGCAGCGGCTCTTCCTCGATCGCATCGGCAATCGTCACCAGCTTGCCCGGCTTGAATGGGATCAGCTTGGAAATGCCGTCGCAGAAGTTGTAGCCCATGTCGAGCACACGGCCGACATCGCGCACCGCGCCCTTCGCCGCCATCGTACCGAAGGTCGCAATCTGCGACACCGCGTCGCGGCCGTAGCGGTCCTTCACGTACTGAATCACGCGGTCACGGTTCTCCTGGCAAAAGTCGATATCGAAGTCAGGCATCGATACCCGCTCAGGATTCAGGAAGCGTTCGAACAGCAGGTTGTATTGAAGCGGATCGAGGTCGGTAATCTTCAATGCGTAGGCGACCAGCGAACCGGCGCCGGAACCCCGCCCGGGGCCGACCGGCACGCCGTTATTCTTGCCCCACTGGATAAAGTCCGCCACGATCAGGAAGTAGCCGGGGAATCCCATCTTGATGATGGTGTCGGTCTCGAACTTCAGGCGCGCTTCGTAACGCGGCCGCTGTTTCTCGCGCTCTTCTTCTTTCGGGAACAACTGCAGCAGGCGCTGGTTCAGGCCTTCCTGCGATTGCATCTCCAGGAATTCGTCGATGGTCACGCCATCCGGCGTCGGGAAATTCGGCAGCTTCGGCTTGCCCAGTTCAAGTTGCAGATTGCAGCGCTTGGCAATTTCGATCGTGTTCTGCATGGCCGCCGGCATGTCGGCAAACAGCTCCGCCATCTCGGCCTGGGTCTTGAAACACTGCTGCTCATTGAAGCGTTTGGTACGGCGCGGATTAGCGAGGATCTCGCCTTCCGAGATACAGGTACGCGCTTCGTGCGCGATGAACTCTTCTTTTGTCAGAAACTGTATCGGATGAGTTGCAACCACCGGCAGTTTCACCTTCGCAGCTACCGCAACCGCCTGCCGCACATGATTTTCCATGTTGGGCTGGCCGGCGCGTTGCACTTCGATGTAAAAATGATTCGGGAAAATCCGCGCCCAACGTTGCGCGCACTTTTCAGCGGCTGCGGGATTGCCATTATCGATAGCCATTCCGACATCACCGGAATGCGCGCCGGACAGCACAATCAATCCGCCGGCGGCGAGGCTTTCCAGCCACTCTGCACGAATCTCCGCCCGACCGCGATACAAGTTGGTCAGCCAGGCTTTGGACAACAAGTCACACAACTGCAGGTAACCGTCGCGGTTCTTCACCAGCAGCAGCAGGCGCGACGGCTTGTCGCGATCGTCATCATTGGTAATCCAGACATCGCAACCGGCAATCGGCTTGACACCTTTGCCGCGCGCGGCCTTGTAAAATTTGACCATGCCGAACAGGTTGGCCAGGTCGGTCACGGCGAGCGCGGCCTGCCCGTCTTTGGCGGCGGCCTTGACGATATCGTCAATACGGACCAGGCCGTCGACGATGGAATATTCGGAGTGCGAGCGGAGATGGATAAATTGCGGCGAAGTCATTGCGATATTTTACCTTGCCCACCTGCTTCCGCCGAGCAATCTGACCTGCTGATTTCCGACTGGTTGCCACAGATGACGCGCGACGCGAACTATGAAACCCCGGCCATTACCGCAATCCAAGTTTATAATGCCGGTAAATCAAAGACTTAACTCAGTTTGCAAAACCAAACACACATTGCCATTTATGCAGTCCGCCACACCTTACGTCAATATTGCAGCTTATAAATTTATCACCTTCGACGACACGGTCGAGAAGCGTCCGGAGTTTCGTGCGCTGTGCGAAGAGCTGGGCCTGAAAGGCACCATCCTGCTCAGCCCGGAAGGCATCAACCTGTTCCTCGCCGGCCTGCGCGAACCGATCGATCGCTTCCTTGCATGGCTGCGCGCGGACGAGCGCTTCACCGACCTGCAAGTGAAGGAAAGTTACTCCGACCGGCAACCATTCACGCGGATGCTGGTCAAGCTCAAGCGCGAAATCATCACGATGAAGAATCCGCTGATCAAGCCGGAGCTGGGACGCGCACCGGCGGTGGACGCGCAAACCCTGAAGCGCTGGCTCGACCAGGGGCATGACGATGCCGGCAAACCGGTCGTGATGCTCGACACCCGCAATGCATTCGAGGTCGATGTCGGCACCTTCGACAACACCATCGATTACCGCATCGAGAAATTCAGCGAGTTCCCGGAAGTGATCGCGCAGCACAAGGATCAACTTGCCGGCAAAACGGTGGTGACCTTCTGCACTGGCGGCATCCGCTGCGAAAAGGCGGCGATCCACATGCAAGACATCGGCTACGAAAGCGTATACCAGCTCGAGGGGGGCATCCTCAAATACTTCGAGGAAGTCGGCGGCGCGCACTACACCGGCGACTGCTTTGTATTTGATTACCGTACCGCGCTCAATCCGAAGCTCGAAGCGACCCAGACCGCCCAGTGTTTCGCTTGCCGCGCCGTGGTCACCCCGCGCGAGCAGTTATCGCCGTGGTACGTACCCGGCAAATCCTGCCCGCATTGCATGAAAGAAGAGAGGGCTACCGCGCAGCAGGAGGCCTGATGTTCAAACAGGACTTGGTTCTCCCGCGCCTATGCTTCTTTCATCGGGATTCGGGAGGTGAACGCGTCGGGGGTAGGCGAGTGACGAGCCAGATGATGGATGGGGGAAGTATTGATAGTGCAACCGAACCGCTCCTCCCCACCTAGAGGACGGAGAAGAAGCAGCGGCTGAAGTTCAGCCGGCGTTACTGAAACGGCGACGAGCCAGAAGCGTGAGCGCGCCGAAACCCATTAGCAGCCAGCTTGACGGCTCGGGCACGGGTGACACGGAATAGCTGATGTTGTCTAGTACGATATGCGGGCCGGCGCCGCCGTACCCTGCATTGATCCCATCTTCCGGACTGGAACGGAAAACGACGCGGTTGATATCGTCGAAGCCGAAATTGTAAAGAACCGGACCGGGACTCGATGCCTTTATCGCCGACGTGTACTTCAACACGCCGTCGCGCCAGCCCTCCACCGCCACGGTTTCATTCAGGTTCCAGGCCGCCGTGATATAGGCGCTGGCGAAATAAAACGGCAAGTCCCTGCTCATCGAGAGGTCTTTACCCCAGCTGTTAAATATGCTGACCGAACCGATCGTGCCGCTATGGTAGCCGCTGTTTGGTGAGTATGGATATTTCGCGGGCTGCATGAACGCGGCGGATTGCCATGAAAAGCCGGCGTAGCCAGGCGGTAGCGCGCCTAAAAAATTCACTGAACTGATATCCTCGAAATCGAGGACAGTCGTGGCCGCGCCGGCGTGGGTTGCCGCAGCGAGTGCCGCGAACGATAGCATCAATGTCAAGCAAGTTTTCTTCATTTGCACCTTGTCGCTCCCTGTTGTTACGGTTGAATGTGGCCAGAATATTAACGCGGCGTGCGGAGCCGAAACGCAGCCAGCCTTTTCATTTTTTCTCGTATGCAGCCAGCCGGGAGTCGGACCGGCGCGTGGGCTTTACAGGTTGCGATTCACATTCCAACGCCGAGCCATGCAACGATTCCAGATGAATTGAATGTTGCACACTCAGGCGCCTCACAATGCGCCACACTCGCGATAGAGTTATAGGGCACATGGCGCACCTTACATGAGGCCGGACGCTCCAGGCTTTCGCCGGTCAGAATTGGCATCGCGGGCATTCGCGTGACCACGTGGTTTCACAACCGCAAACTCCGCTTGGGCACGGAGTGCGCACCCTACGCGGCTACCGCGCATTTTCCCGGCCGCCCTACTCCGCCGACCCAACCTCATGCTGGTTGTTCGAAGTCAATGCCCGCGCCCGTGGCCCGGTTAGAATTGGGCACTTCGCGCCGCATGCCGAGCCTCGTCGCCGGAAAAAATACCGCACGCAATGACCGAGGTACAACGCGGATCTCATGCTGGCGGCAACGGCATTCGGCAGGAATGGCAGACAAGGCAGGGTACAACATGGCAGCAGGCATATTGCGCTCAGCATGGGGCTATCGCGGCTTCATATCCGGCAGCATCAAGCGTGAATTTCAGCTGCGTTACCGCAACTCCTTGCTCGGAGCAGCCTGGACGGTGCTCAACCCGTTGGCGATGATCGTGGTCTACACCGTGATTTTTTCCCAGGTGATGAAAACCAGGCTACCCGGGGTGGACAGTCACTTTGCTTACAGCATTTACCTGTGCTCGGGTTTGCTCACGTGGGGACTGTTCGCCGAGATCGTCGGCCGCGCGCAAAACGTTTTCATCGACCACGGAAACCTGCTCAAGAAAATCAGCTTTCCGCGTATCTGCCTGCCGGCTATCGTGGTGCTCAATGCCGGATTGAATTTCGCGATCATTTTCGGCTTGTTTGTGCTGTTCCTGCTCCTTTCAGACAGTTTCCCCGGCCTGCCGTTTGTGGCGATGATTCCGGTGCTGGCCGTGCAGATCCTGTTTTCCATCGGCTTGGGAATGATTGTCGGGGTGCTGAACGTTTTCTTCCGCGACGTCGGCCAGTTCTTCGGCGTGTTGCTGCAATTCTGGTTCTGGTTTACGCCGATCGTCTACCCGATAGCGATCCTGCCGCCGGCGATCATGCCCTATATCAGGTTGAATCCGATGGTGCCTGTGATCACTGCGTACCAGGATATTCTCGCCCATGGAGTGTGGCCGGACTGGGGCAGCCTGGCCTACCCCGCACTGGTGGGCGTCCTGCTGTGCATACTGGGCGTGCGGCTCTTCCGCAAACGCTCCGGCGAAATCGTTGACGAGTTGTGATGGGCGCCATACAAGTCTCGGGCCTTGGGAAGGCATACAAACAGTACTCGAACCGCTGGTCGCGGCTCGCCGAATGGGTGCTGCCCTTTCGCGGTCCGCGCCATCGACTGAAGTGGGTGATAAAGGATGCCAGCTTCAATGTCGAGCGCGGGGAAGCGGTCGGGATCATTGGCATCAACGGCGCCGGAAAAAGCACGCTGCTTAAAATGATTACCGGCACCACACAACCTACCGCCGGCCGCGTCGACATCAGCGGCCGCGTCGCCGCGTTGCTGGAGCTGGGAATGGGATTTCACCCAGAATTCACCGGCCGTCAGAATGTGGTGATGGCCGGTCAGTTGCTAGGCTATAACATGGCCGAAATCAGCCGCCTGATGCCGGAGATCGAAGCCTTCGCCGAAATCGGCGATTACATCGACCAGCCGGTGCGCACCTACTCCAGCGGCATGCAAGTGCGCCTCGCCTTCAGCGTCGCCACCGCCAGCCGGCCGGATGTGTTGATTGTGGATGAAGCGCTGTCCGTCGGCGACGCTTACTTCCAGCACAAGAGCTTTGACCGCATTCGCGAATACCGAAAAGCGGGCACCACGTTGCTGATCGTCTCGCATGACAAGGGCGCCATACAATCGATTTGCGACCGCGCAATCCTGCTCCACGAGGGCCGCCTGGCGAAACAGGGCCCGCCTGAGGAAATCATGGATTTCTATAATGCGATGCTGGCCGAAAAGCAGAACCAGACGGTGCGCCAGCAACAGCTGCAGGGCAACAAGGTGCAGACTAGCTCCGGTACGGGAGATGCGACGGTTGCCGATATTGCCCTGCTTGATGAAAAGGGCGAACGCATAGAGATCGTGGATGTGGGCAGCAGCGTCACGTTGCGGGTACGGGTAGCAGTGCATACGCCCATCCCGCGCCTGGTGCTGGGCTATATGATCAAGGACCGGCTCGGGCAACCGATCTACGGCACCAATACGCATCTCAAGGGAGCGCCGCTAAACGACATGCGGCCACAGGAAGAAGTCATTTACGCTTTTACCTTTCGGATGAATCTCGGGCCGGGAAGCTATTCGATCGCGACCGCCCTCGCGAGCAGCGATACGCATTTGAAGAACAACTATGAATGGCGCGACCTGGCGCTCCTGTTCAACGTCATGAACGTCAGGCGCGAGCACTTTGTCGGATGTGCATGGCTGGACCCCAATATCGAGATTCAACGGAAATGACCTTTCGCATATGACTTTTGTCTCTTACGCACAAAACTATGAAGACGTCATGCTCTGGCGCGCGCTCAGGCATGTCGAAACCGGTTTTTATATCGACGTCGGCGCGAGCGACCCGGAGGAAGATTCGGTCACCAAGGCGTTCTATGACCGCGGCTGGCGCGGGATAAACATCGAACCGGTTCCGGAATATCACCGGCGGCTCAACGATGAGCGGCCGCGCGATCTCAACCTCGCCATAGCGGCAGGAGAAAACAACGGCGCGCTGGCGTTGTTCGATGTCCCTGCCGTCAGGGGCTGGGCATCGCCTGACCCGGCGGTGGCGGCCGACCATCGGAAACATGGCTATGAAGTGGAAGAGCTGAAAGTCCCGGTACGCACGCTGGCAAGCATCTGCGAAGAGCATGCGCATGGCGAAATCCATTTCCTGAAAATCGATGTTGAGTGCTTCGAAACAGAAGTGATCCGCGGGATGGATTTTGAGAGATGGCGTCCGTGGATCCTGATTGTCGAAGCGACGCTGCCCAACAGCCAGGTTTCGAATCATGGCGCATGGGAACCGATGCTCACCAGGCGCCGATACCGCTTTGCGCATTTCGATGGATTGAACCGCTACTATGTCGCGGAAGAACATGCGGAGCTTGAGCAGGCCCTGCTGACCCCGCCCAACGTGTTTGACGAATTTCAGACGATCGCTGAGGCGCGGGCCATACAACAGGCGCAGTCGGCGCAACAGCAGGCGCATCAGGCGAACCTTGAACTGGCGGCAATGAAACGAAGCCTGTCGTGGCGCCTTACGCGTCCGTTCAGGTGGGTCAGGGAAGCAAGGGCGCGGCATGCCGAAGCCAAGGCGGCCGCAGCCGAAGACAAAGCGCTGGAAGCGCAGGCCAAGGCGGAGGCGGCCGAAGTCCACGCCATGGAAGCTGAAACCAGGGCACGCGAAGCAGAGACAAAGGCACAGCAATTACAAGGCCTGGTCAATGCACTGGACCATCAATTGCAGGATGTGTACGCGAGCACTTCGTGGAAGGTTTCAGCGCCGCTGCGGAAAGTCGGCAGGGTCGTCATCGTCGGCAATGAATGGGTCCGGCAAGCCGCCGCATCGCCTCGCGCCACTACGCGACGGTACGCGGTGGAGCTGGTGCGCCGCGCGGTTCCACTGATCAGGCGCAGTCCTTTGCTGACGGAATGGATATGGCGTATGTATGGCAGGTTCCCGGTTCTGGGCGAACGGATGATGCGCCACGCGCGTTCTTCCGGTTCAGCGGACATCGCTCGTGCTTCCGGGGACGACCTGCTGGCCATTTCGGATATCCCATCGGCATGGATGCAATCAGTTTCACTGAACAGTCACTTCAAGGCCATGCTGTCACGCGAATTGCAGCAACGAAAAACCCGTGACAGTGAGCGTGCATGATGCGTCTGGTATACGACCTCTTCCCGTGTCAGACCGGCTCGCGTTTTCGTGGCATCGGGCGCTTTACGTACTCGCTGGCGGAAGCGATGACGCTGCTGCGCGGCGAACACGAGGTTTTTGCGCTTGCCAACGGCCTGTATACCGATAGCGCGGATGCATTGCGCCAGGATCTCGGCCCCCTTTTGCCGCCCGGACACTTCGCCGCCTACACCCACACGACGCCGTCCAGCCTGTCCGGCAGCGGCAATGCGCATCCCGCCATCTCTTCCGCCCTTATTAATCATGCCTACCAGGCGTTGGCGCCGGACGCGGTGATCTATTCAACACCGTTCGAGGGATGGCGCGAACAGAGCGAGGCGGCTGTTCCTTCTCAGGAGGCAGCCGGTGCGCTGCGCGTTGCCGTCCTTTACGACTTCATCCCGTGGTTATTCCCGTACCAGTATCTGCACAACATGAACGGGTATAAAAACTGGTATGAGCGGCGTCTGGCGATGCTACATAAATTCGACCTTTTGCTGGCAATTTCGGACGCAACACGACGGGATGCGATCGACATCCTCGGGATTCCACCCGAGCGCGTAGTTAACATTTCCGGCGCCGCCAGTCCGAAGTTTCGCCTGCTGCAGGAAAGCCGGCAGGCGGCACAGCAGATCACCCGCTTCGGCATTACCCGACCCTTTGTGCTGTACACCGGCAACGGCGATTACCGGAAAAACCTGGATGGCATGCTGCAGGCCTATGTGCGCTTGCCGGAGTCGTTGCGCAAGTCGCACCAGTTGGTGTTGAACCAGGTAGGTGAGCTGCACGCATTCCGCCGCAAAATGCACGCAATCGGATTGTCCAACGACGAGGTGGTCGTCACCGGCCACATCACTGATCATGAACTCAACTCCTTGTATGCACGCTGCAAGGTATTCGTCTTTCCGTCGCTGTACGAAGGCTTCGGGCTGCCGATCCTGGAAGCAATGGCATGCGGCGCGCCGGTAATCGCCGCCAATAACTCCTCCATCCCGGAAGTGGTGGGCCGGGCCGACGTGCTGTTCGACGCCACCGATCCGGCGGCGATCGCCGCAGCGCTGGAGAATGTGCTGACCGACGATACCCTGCGTCGCGAGCTCGCCAACTACAGCATCGAGCGCGCGAAGGCGTTCAGTTGGGAAAGGAGTGCGACCCTCGCCTGGACTGCAATTGAGGGTGCGCTGGCACTCAAGCGTGCGTCATTCGGAGAAGAATTCCCGAATCCGCGAATAGCAATTGTTTGCCCGCTAGTGCCCGGTGAAACGCCGGCCGCCGCCCATTGCATATCCGTGCTGCCTTCCCTGGCCCGTCACTTCCGCATCGATTTGTATGTGGAGGAAGGCGCTGCGGTGGACCCATCGCTGCAGCAATCGGGGTTTGCGGTCTATCCGCATACGCAGCTTGCGCCCAGGCGTGACGCCTACTTTGCTGTGGTTTATCACATGGCTAACCGCGAATGCCACGCTTACATGCTGCCGCTGATGGAACAGTTTCCCGGCGCGTTGGTATTGCATGACGTAGAGATGAACGTCCCCGTTACAGCCCTTGCGCAGCGGCCCGGGATGAATCTGGCGCTTGAGAACGAAATCCTGTATTGCCACGGACTACAAGGACTGGTTGCCTACCTGAAAAGCACGGCAGCGCTGCCGGCGACACTGAACCGGCGAGCGCTCGAATCGGCGAACCACTTGCTGCTGACCCCCACCGCGCACGCTGCCCTGTCAGGGCCGTCCCAAACCGCCGGGTGGTTGCCGCCGACCACACTACTTCCTCCCGCAGCGGAAGAAGCGGCGATCGCGGCAGCCTATCGGCAGGCAATACACGCAGCGGCGGGCAACGACCAGTTTCACGGCGTGCGGAATCTGGCCGACGCGCTGGAAGGCGCGCAGCCTGACGATCAGGCATTGAGTGCGATATCCTGGCATGCAACCGGGAACTGGGGCTTGCGCAAGCAGCCGCGGATCCTGCTGGATGTGTCGCGACTGGCACGCACCGTCGAGCGCAGCGGGATTCAACGGGTCGTCAGGAATATTGCGCGGGAGATGTGCAGGCTGGCGGAGCTGAAGCGTCCGGTCGAACTGGTCACGCAGATGGACGGCAAGCTCTGGCGCGCCAACAACGTGGTTGCCTCGGTCTTCAATGTCGATGCCGCGCATGTGCCGGAACAGGAGCTGCCGATCCAGCCCGGCGACACCTTGCTGATGATCGATTCGTCATGGGACATGTATGCCGAGTTTTTGCCGATCTTCCACCAGGTGCGCCGGCGCGGCGGGAAAATCGTCACTGTCGTCTATGACACCATTCCGCTGCGCATGCCCGAAATGTGCGTGCCCGCTGTGGTCGCGGTCTACAATCGATGGTTCCACCTGGCGACGCAGCAGAGCGACCTGCTGCTCTGCATTTCTCGCGCAGTGGCCGACGACGTAATGAACTACCTTACCCAGCAGGATTTTGCGCCGCAACGAAAACTGCAGATCAACTATTGGCCGCTGGGAGCCGACATTGCCGTCACCCGGAATGAGACCGCGGTGCGTGCCCAGGTCACGAGCATCGCATCCGACAAGAGCAGTCCGCTATTCCTGATGGTCGGGACGGTCGAACCACGTAAGGGTCATGAACTGGTGCTGGATGCGTTCGACTCCTTGTGGCGGAGCGGCGCCGACGTTCGCCTGTGTATTGCCGGCTCGGCCGGATGGATGGTGGACAAGACCATGCGGCGCATTTCCGCGCATCCGCAGCTCAACAAGAAGCTGTTCCTCGTCGAAAAGTTTACCGACGCGGAGATCAATCTTTGCTACGCCGGCGCCACCGCGCTGATTGCCGCTTCGGTCACCGAAGGATTCGGGCTTCCAATAGTCGAGGCTTCGCTGCATAAGGTGCCGGTGCTGGCGAGCGATATTCCTGTGTTCCGCGAAGTCGGGGGCGATGGCGTCACCTATTTTTCCCTCAACGGCTGCGCGGACCTGGCTGACAGGATCGTCGAGATCACAAAGATGGCGGCAGAAGATCGCGCCGCGCTGGCCAGCAAGGTGACGGTAAAAACCTGGCGTGAAAGCGCAATACGGCTGGTGGAGATTGTGCTGGACGGGAAGCATGTCTATCACCACATCCGCCCTTCCGCCGAGGAAGGGGCCTATGCCTCGGATGTAAAGACTCCGGTGCCGCCATCGGTTGCCCCTCCCCGGCCGCAACTGCGACTGGGCGAGCCGCTCTAAAACTCGTCAAGAGCACCTCCCCAGTACTCGGCTTCCGCGAACCCGCTGACACGATCGATGACACCTGGCAAAGACGCTTTCCGGAAATTCACTGTCGTGTCGTCTGCGATTCGGATCAAAGAGAATCCGTCGCCCATCCAAATGCTTGCCTGTACTGGAAAAAGGGCATAATTTCAGGATGACAGTTCAGATAGCCGGGAAGTAAACCGCTGTGAGCCCGAAAGCACCCTACATCGGACGCTTTGCCCCCTCCCCTACCGGCCCCTTGCACAAGGGATCGCTGGTCGCCGCAATGGCAAGCTACCTCGATGCGAAAGCGCATCGAGGAAAATGGCTGGTGCGCATCGAGGATATCGATGAAGCCCGGACGGTTCCGGACGCTGCCGAATCCATCCTGCAATCGCTGCATACGCTGGGCATGCAATGGGATGGCGAGGTGGTATGGCAAAGCCGGCGCAAAGCCTTGTACGAGGCTGCCTTCAAGCGACTGGGCACGCATGCCTACGCCTGCGGCTGCACGCGCCGCGAGATTGCCGATTCGCGCATCGGCGTGGCTGCCGACGGCGCGGCAGTCTATCCGGGCACATGCCGAAATGGACTTCCATTGAGTAAGGTGGCGCGTGCCCACCGGTTACGGATACCCGGGGAGGGGAAAGATTTCATCGGTTTTGATGACCGCTGGGTCGGGAGGGTGACGCAGCACCTGGCGACCGAAGTCGGCGATTTCGTGCTGAAGCGGGCCGACGGCTACTGGGCCTACCAACTGGCGGTAGTGGTTGACGATGCGGACCAGCATGTCACGCATGTGGTGCGCGGCTCGGACCTGCTCGATTCGACGCCGCGGCAGATTTATCTGCAACGCTTGCTCGACATACCGGCACCGCGCTATCTGCATGTGCCGGTGGTGACCAATGAGGCGGGCGAGAAGTTATCGAAGCAGACCGGCGCGCTTGCCCTGGATTTGTCGAAACCCGAAGCGGAGTTGCATGAAGCTGCCTGCTTTCTGGATTTGCCGGTCGCACCGGCTAAATCCATCGAAGATTTCTGGCAGCGCGCTACTGAAGCGTGGGCAGCCCGCTTTGCGCAAGCTGATTAGCGGCAATCAGCGCTTGGGCGAACCGCCGAGCAATGCTGCCACCTTCTTCTGCGGCTTGGAGGACCGGTCGCCGGAATTCGCTTCCTCGTCGGCCCTGGATGGGGCCGGCGTTTCCGGCTCGTAAGGCTTCAGGAACCAGGGATCGACTTTCTCCTTGCGCGGAGCATACGACGTGCGTGCCTGTGCCGGCGCACGACTGCGCGGCGCGCTCTCGCCTTCTTCGCGTACCTTGCGTTCACTCGGGCGTACTGGCACAAATCCGGCCAGTTGAATCTTCGCGATATTGTGCTTGATCAGCTTCTCGATATCGGCAAGCAAACGCGCATCTTTGTCGGAATACAGCGAAATGGCATCACCCGATGCGCCTGCGCGACCCGTACGTCCGATCCTGTGGACGTAATCTTCGGCGTTATACGGCAGGTCGAAGTTGATCACGCATGGCAGTTCGGCGATATCAAGGCCGCGTGCGGCAACGTCGGTTGCGACCAGCACTTCAACGGAGCCCTGCTTGAAGGCTTCCAGTGCCTGCATGCGTTCCTGCTGTGTTTTGTCGCCATGAATCGCGGAGGCCTTCACACCTTCCTTTTCGAGATGGCGTGCCAGACGCGACGCGCCGATCTTGGTGTTGGAAAACACAATCACCTGTTTCAGGCCACGCTCGCGGATGATATGCGAAATGGCGTCACGCTTAGCCTCTTCCTCCACCTTGTAAATCACCTGGGTGACATTGTCGGCGGTGGCATTGCTGCGCGCCACTTCGATCGTCATCGGGTTCTTCAGGAAGGTCGCCGCGAGTTTCTTGATTTCGGGAGAGAATGTGGCGGAGAACATCAGGCTCTGCCGTTCTTTCGGCAACAGGTTGATGATCCGCTGCAGGTCCGGCAGGAAGCCCATATCCAGCATGCGGTCAGCCTCATCCATGACCAGGATTTCGGTCTGCGACAGGTTCACCGTTTTCTGCTGTACATGGTCAAGCAGGCGGCCGGGCGTGGCGATCACGATTTCCACGCCGCCGCGCAGGGCCGCAGTCTGCGGCGCCATATCCATGCCGCCGAACACGACTGTCGAACGCAGTGGCGTATGGCGGGAATAGGCCTTCACGTTTTCGGCCACCTGATCAGCCAGCTCGCGGGTCGGCGTCAGAATCAATGCGCGCACCGGGTGGCGCGCGGGTGAAGCGCTGTGGCTCGCCCCTGCCAACAGCAACTGAATGATAGGCAGCGCGAATCCCGCGGTCTTGCCGGTACCGGTCTGTGCTGCGCCCATCACGTCGCGGCCCTGCATGACGATGGGGATTGCTTCCGCCTGGATCGGCGTCGGATGGATATACCCCTGGTCGGAGAGCGCACGCAAGATTTCGGGAGCCAGGCCGAAATCTTCGAAACGGACGGCAGGCGCTACATTTTCCATAGGTGCTAACTGGGTGTCGGACATGGTATTTGGCAAGCCCTTCGGGACAACGACATAAGGGAGTTACATCCGGAAGGCCTGCTTTTTCTTTCAGGTATGGTTGGTACTCAACGCACAGGATAGGACGTCACACGGGTGGCGTTCGCCGGCGCATCCTGTCTGTGCCACGGACCGGAATTACCGCGTTTTTTCAAACCGGCCATTATACGCCTGACATAGGCAGCTCGCGCGTCGGCGATGAATTGTGCGGCCCGTTCGGCCACGGTGTCGGTTCTGACAAGACAAAGCCCAAAAAATTGCATTGGATTTTACGGCGCAGTCGCTGTCGGCCCAATGTCCAAAATGGGATTAGCTATTGGACAATATCTAATTTGAGACTATATTTCATATGGAGATACGAGCAGATCGGGCAACCATGGGCATACGCGCCAATAAACCCCAGAGTACTGTCACGCCGGAGGCGATGTCGGCTGCTGCGGTACGAGCGTTCAACAATATCGCGCAGCTGTGGGGCCTGGATATCGACCAGCAGTTGACTCTGCTCGGCGATCCACCGCGCTCAACCTACTACAAGTGGAAGAAGCAGCCCGACGCCACCCGGCTTGCGCGCGACACGTTGGAACGCATTTCCTACGTTCTCGGCATTTACAAGGCCTTGCAGATTCTTTTGCCGGATCAGAAAGCAGCCGATGCCTGGGTCAAAAAGCCGAATACCGCTCCCCTGTTTGGCGGGAAGAGTGCACTGGAGCGCATGTTATCCGGCAATGTGGCTGACCTGTACGTGGTACGCCAGTACCTGGATGCGATGCGCGGCGGATGGGCTTGAGCAAGTCTGATTTCCCCCTCGCGCAATTCGACTGGCACCCGGCTTATCGCATCGTGCCCAGCCGCTTCCCGAGCATCAGCCTGTTCGAGCGCGTGGCGATACCCGATGACTTCGATGCGCTGTATGCACTCGAAGCGATGACCAATGATCGCATCCGCGATGAGGTTGGCGATATTGCGCTGGTGCCCGAAGCTGAGCGTTTGTACGGCGAAGGCAGCGGCCTCATCATGGCGGCGTTTACGCATCTGAATCCGCTCGGCAGCCGGTTCAGCGACGGCAATTATGGCGTGTTCTATGCGGCCAGGGATAAAAGGACGGCAATCGCGGAAACCCAACACCATCAGGGCAAGTTTCTGTCGGCGACCAATGAACCACCGATACAGCTTCAGATGCGCGTCTGCCATGTCGAAATCTCAGGCCGATTGCATGACCTCCGCATGCAGGATTGCAAGCACCGGATCTACCATCCGGAGTCATATGACGCATCCCAGTCCGTGGGCAGGCAATTGCGCACGCAAGGATCGAATGGCATCAGTTACAACAGCGTACGCCTGGCTGAAGGCGAATGCGTTGCGGTATTCCGGACGACGGCCGTTTCAAATTGCCGGCACGCGAGCCAGATGCTCTACCAGTGGGACGGGGAGGAATTCTCTGACGTGTACGAGAAGGTGATGTAATGCCGCAGCGCTTCGTCCCTCGCACAGGACGAAGCGCCACGGTCCTGACTTTACTCGGCCTTCGCGCCCGAAGACTTTACGGCAGCGGACCAACGCCCAAGTTCGGCCTTGACGTAAACACCCAGTTCTTCGGGCGTGCCACCGACCGGCACAGCGCCGAGCGAAGCAAACTTCTCCTTCACATCTTTCATGACGATCGCCTTGCTGATCGCGCCATTCAACTTCGCAACCACATCTTTCGGCGTCCCCTGCGGCGCGAACACCGCATACCACGCAGTCACTTCAAAGCCAGGCAAGCCCGATTCGGCGAATGTCGGCAAATCGATGCTTGGAATACGCTTGGAGGACGCGACCGCGATCGGTTTCAGTTTGCCGGCTTTGATGTGCGGCATCGCGGCGGTGATCTCAACCGACATGAAACTGACCTCGCCAGACATCACCGCGACCATTGCCGGCGCCGAACCCTTGTACGGAACGTGCAGCAAGTCGATTCTCGCCTGCGTCTTCAGCATCTCGCCGGCGAGATGATGCGGCGAGCCGATACCGGCCGAACCGAATGCCAGGCCCGGTTTTGATTTCGCATATTGGATGAATTCGCTGACGGTGTTGACCGGCACACTCGGGTTGACGACGAGTATGTGAGGAATCGTCGCAACCAGTGACACCGGGGTAAAGTCCTTCACCGCGTCATACGGCAACTTCTGATACAGGCTGGGGTTAATTCCATGCGTGGTCGTTGCGCCAAGCAGAAGTGTATAACCGTCAGGAGCGGAACGAGCAACATACTGCGAGCCAATGATGCCGGCTGCGCCAGCCTTGTTGTCGACGACTACAGACTGCCCCCACTCTTCAGTCAGCTTCTGTCCAACCGAGCGCGCAATCAGGTCGAGTGCGCCGCCTGCAGAGAACGGCGCCACCAGCGTGATTGGTTTGTTTGGATAATTCTGCGCGAACGCGCTGCTCACGGCGAGCAAGGGCAGTGCAGCAGCTGCAAATTTCAATAAAAAACGACGATGCATGACTGATCCTTTGGCATGGAGGGTTAAAGCGTTTCGCAATGCTTGCTTGCGTCGCTTTCCTTAACGCAATCTCCGTGCCATGAATATGTTGTGCAGCAGTCGTGTTTTGCGGCGCGCCTATGCGATATCACGCCCGCATAGGAAGCATGTCCAGCCAAAGTGGTGCGTCACGCCCTAAATTGATTCGCAGCGCCGTCGCAAAAAATCAAGGCCATCGGTCTGCGAAGGATGAATGTCGGGATTTCATCCCAACCTGCGTCCGTCGTATGTTGGAATGCCGATCCCAACATTCACACGCAAATAAAAAAAGCGCTTCGACCCTCCCGGGAACGAAGCGCCATCGATGGAGTTTACTTATTCCGCTTTTGCGCCCGACGACTTCACCGCACCAGCCCAGCGAGCGATTTCCGTCTTGACGTATGCACCCAATTCATCCGGTGTACCGCCAACTGGCACCGCACCGAGCGAATCGAATTTTTCCTTCACGTCCTTCATGCCGACGGCCCTGACAATGCCGCTGTTGAGCTTTGCGACCACGTCCTTCGGCGTGCCTGCCGGCGCGAAGATCGCATACCACGCGGTCACCTCAAATCCGGGCATGCCCGACTCGGCGAAAGTCGGAAGGTCGATCCCGGGAATGCGCTTGGATGCCGCAACCGCGATCGGCTTCAGCTTGCCCGCTTTGATGTGTGGCATTGCAGCGGTAATTTCCACTGACATGAAACTGAGCTCACCCGACATCACGGCAACCATAGCAGGCGCCGATCCCTTGTACGGGATGTGCTGCAAGTCGAT
>JBBWZW010000407.1:0-6560 GCA_039649305.1 Burkholderiales bacterium | reverse complement strand
TCCCGCTCCAGCTTCGTAATGTATCGCTGGATCAAAGCCTCGATAGCGGTGGACGGATTCACGAACATGAACCCGAGGCGGCGTACGCTCTTGCCATTGCTAAGAGAAAGGTCCTGCGAATTCCTGAGCCGCAGCGTCACAGTCACCGGACTCCCGGGCAATTCAATACGGCAGTTCGGAAGATCGGCGCTGAAATCGGGGCTTATCTGTTTCGTCTCGTCAGTGACGGAGATGCCGCCGGCACTTACATTCATTAATGACAGTACGACGGCCGTGACAGGCTTGCCGGTTTCGCCGGGAACGGGAATCGTGCATTTCACCGGCGTTGTTACCGGCGTCGGAACGCGGTAAAACTCGCGGCGCTGGAGGCGGATTACGCTGCCAGGAATCTCGAAGGAGAGTGCGGCGCGGCCCTCGTGATCACAGCTTTCAAGCTTCAATGCCGAAAACAGGATCCGGATATTGTCGAGCACGGCTTCGAATGAGATATCGTCGCTGCGCAGCAGGCGCTCATTGGTGGTCTGGCCGGGTGCGCAATCGATGATGACTACACCGTTGGATTCGTCGACGTCGAGGATGGAAGTGACTACCGAATCCACACCGCGGTTCGCCTGCATGCGCACGAGCTGGTTACGCTGCCCGATATTGCGTAGCAAATTGATAATTTCACGGCGTGCGTGAATCTTGTAGCGACTCAGTCCTTGCGGGTCGTCATTGATATCAAAAGTCATGGCGGTTCTTGGGCGGGATCATTCTACGGCGGGGCTGAACGCAGCACCTTATCATAACTTGTGGTCTTCAGGATGTGCTGCTTCGAGATGGTGTAGCCACGCCAGCAGTTCGGCAACCGCGCGATAGAGCGCCGGCGGAATCTCGTCATCCAGTTCCACCTGCATCAGCAGCGCGACAAGCTCCTTCGATTGATGCACAAACACGCCATGCTCTTGCGCGCGCGCGATGATTTGCTCGGCAACCAGGCCGCGGCCCTTGGCCACGACGGTTGGCGCGGTATCGCCGCCGTGATAGGCGAGGGCGATGGCGTTTTTCGGTCGGGGCGGGCGCATGTTAAACCGACTCGTCCCTTCTCACCGTCAACTGGTCCAGCGGTGAGCCGGCCGCATCCAGCGCTGTCGCCAGTCGGTCGCCATTCGCGCGTAACAAAGAGGCGGTGTTTTCATCCGCAGCGCGCACCTGGACCTGCAGCCGGCCATTCGTCAGGCGGATGCTGGCGGCGACCGCGCCCAGCGTCGGCAGTTCGAACCGAACCACGCTTTGCCAGGATCGTTCGGTGTCGGGGATCTGCCTGTGGGGAGCATCCTTCGTGACTTCCCACTCCATCTTCTGGCCGGGCCACAGTTCGCCCTGCCATACCACCCGCTGTTGTTCCAGCGTGTCGAGTTGCAGGCTGATCATGCGCACCGATTCACTGTTCAATGTCTCGGCCCGGGCAGTCGTCCCCGCCGGTCCTGCGCTGTCGGCCAATACGGTTGTGGTGGTTGACGACGTCAGTGCCGCGCTGTCGTCCACCACACCATTAGCGGTAGCCGGTGCAACCGGGCGCGCCAGTTCGGGAAGGCGAGGCGTAGTACTGGTGTCGATTGCTTCCGGGCTCACATCCTGCTTTGAGGCGCCAGTCAATACATGGTGCGCGGCAGTAGTCGGTGCCGGGGCGCCCGTTGCGACAGTCGCTGGAGGAACGCCCGGCGCGGATGCAAACAGCAGTGCATTACCGTTCTTCGCCTGCGGCTCGCGCAGCAATTCGGCAAGCGGACGCTCGCCGCTCGCCCATTGCTCTACATGCGATTCGTAAAACAAGCCGCTGAATGTGAGCGTATCCTTGAGCGCCGATGCAACCTGGGTGCTGGTGGCGGATGGTGAGGGAACGACCGGCGTTTTCCCGATGAGTGAGGCGGGCGCGCCTTCTTGCCGGGCTGCGCGCAGCACGTTGTCAATCAGGCGTCCAGTCGTGCTCAGCGAGGTATTTTCATCCGCATTTGCGGCGGGCGCGTCCAGCAGGAAAGTAGGGCGCGGCTGGGCTGCGATCAATGTGAGGTTGAGCTTGTCTCCAACCTGTGCGCGGCCCGGCAGGCTCAGGCGCACCGTGGTATCGGCGAGCTCCAGCACAAACGAGCCATCGTCCAGGCAAGACATGATCTCGGCCTGGAATTGTTTGCCGACAGAGTTTTGGGCGAAGCGGTCGAACGCCTCCTGCCGGGCGTCGCCGACCGGCGCTACCGGCCTGGCCGGTTCGATACCCGCGACCGGCCGGGTACCGTTGAGGTCGGCCCGCGAAATCATGCGTCAGCGTTACTGGTTGGAACCGTAAGCCTGGGAGAGCTTGCGCTCCACCCTGGTGCTGTTGATCAGCACCGCAAGGTGTTCCATCCACGGTTCGGTGATGTTACGGATTTCGCGATCATGCGCCAGGATCTGCTTGATGATCGTGACCTTTTTTTCGCGCACCACGCCGGTCAGCGGCGCCAGCGGTTCATCTTGCTTCAGGGTTGCGACATGGCTGGCGCAATGCGATTCCAGCACTGCCAGCTGTTCCCAGTCGCCGTCGCGCGCAGCGGCCAGCATCTTATGGGTGATGTCAGCGACCGTCTCGTAAAGGGAAATCACTTCTTCGCTATTCATCATGACATCAGGCCTTCACCAGTCTGGATGCGGTCGGCGCGAACGGGTCGTTGGCGGCGCCGACGGGCTGCGTTGCAGGCTCGGGCTGCGGGGCGGCCGGGTTGATTGCCTCCCATGCGCCTTTCAGCTCCTGCAGCAGGCGCTGTACTTCTTCGATCATTTCTGCGTTGTTCTCGAGGTTCGCCATCATCAGCCGGTTGCTCATGTACTGGTACAGGGCATCGAGATTCTGCGCGATCTCGCCGCCGACATTGTGGTCGAGGCTGGCGCGCAGGCCGCTGTCGATGATGGTGATCGCCTTGGAAAGGGACTGGCCCTTGCCTGCGATGTTTTTCTCTTTCATCTGATGCAGCGCTGTCGCCAATGCGACCAATGCGCCGTCGAACAGCATGATGATCAGTTTGTGCGGACTCGCCGCAGCCACGCCGGTTTCCATACCCACCTTGGCATACGCGTTTGCGCCGCTGAATGTCTTTCCAAACATTGACGTTTTCCTTCTATGAATCCCTGGAATGTTTTACCGTCCCGACAAGCTGCTGAGTTGCGCGAGTTGCTGCGACAGGTAGCTGCTGGTCGAGGTCATCTTGCTGATCGTAACGTCCAGCGCGGTGAACTGCGCGCGGTAACGCTTTTCAATCTCGAACAGCCGGTCATTGAGCTTCTCGTTTTGCCTGCCGAGATCCTTGATGCTGCTTTTGAGCCCGTCGGTACGCCCGGACAACACGCCCTTGTCACCCAGGATGCCTTCAACCAGTCTGTTCAGGTGGAACGCAAAGCCTTGTGAAAAATTGACGTTTCCGCGAGCGGCGCCCGGTCCAACCATCGTTGCCGCGCCACCGGTAACCTGCAGCTTCAAGCCGGCGGCGGGAGATCCGGGGTCCCCGATCAGGAACTGTCCTTCGCCTTTGGCTGTAACGCCGCTGATGGTGCCCTGGACGTCGATGCCGTCAGTGGCCGTAGCGGTGTTGAACAATGTGGCTACAGCGCTGCCCGATACGGTGAGCTTGGACTCCGAACCGTATTTGTTCGACGTGATGTTCATGAAGCCACCGGCGTCGATCGTCACGCTGACTGCAATTCCCTTGGCTGAGAACGCGGATGTGCCGTTGATCGCCGACTGTACCTGGGCGGCCATTTCGGCCGCTGTGTAAGAAGTGGGGCCGGTCGGCAGAGAAACCGTCGCGCTTTCGCCATCTATGGACAACAACAAGTCCTTGTTCCCGCTATTGATGGTGATCGATGCCGCCCTGAGATCCAGGTCTCCGGCCACTTTTCCCTGGGTTGCCAGTTGCTTCACGTAGACAGGATGCTCGCCCGGCTGCGCTTTTGATGACGCGCTGACAAAACTGACCAGGCTGTCCGAAGTTTTCCCGACAGAGGAAAACAATGCGCCGACGTCGCTCAGGTCTTTGGTCATTGCTGCCGATAGCTTGGCCTGATCGAGCGACATCACGCCGCTCTTGTCCACCGAGATGCCGACGTCGCGCAGCGTCTTCAAACTGCTGTTCGATCCTGTCACCGACGATGAAATGAGCTTGCGCATTTCGGCCTGGATGTTGCGCACCGACGAGTCGCCGAGTAACACACCAGCTTGCTTGCTCTCAGGGTCGTAGCTTGTCAGTTTCCTGATATTCGAATTCAGTTCGTTATAGGCCTTGACGAAGGCATTGAGGCCGGATGTAACCGATGACGTGTCGCGCGCAACGTTCAGGGTGGATGTGCCGACTTTCACCGCCTCCAGCGACACGCCCTCGATCGCACCGCTGACCGAGTTGGTCGGGCTGGTGACCGCGATACCGTTGACAGTCAACTGTGCGCTTTGTCCCGCACTGGTTTCCGTCATGTTTTGTGCGCCGGCCGCATTATGCTCATACGCAAGCAGCGCCGTCAGCGCGGGCTCTCCGCTCTGGACGCTGATTTTCATGCTGGATTCGGCGCCGGTCTTGTTTGATTTGATGACCAGGTGATGCGGGGTAGCGCTGCCATCGGAAACGATCGATGCGGTGATGCCCAGATTCGCTTTGTTGATAGCGTCGCGTATGCCTTGCAGCGAATTGTTCGTGTTGTCGATCGTGACGCTACCGGTGGGCTGGTTCGCATCCTGTGTGAAGGTCATCGCACTGCCGCCGGCAGTAAGGCCTGCTGCGGAAGGATTGCTGCCGCCAATCGTGAAGTTGGCAGGTGAATTCAGGGAGACCGAACTGGTCGTCGTTTGCTTGACGCCCGACGTGAAGCCGGCGAATCCGCCGACCGCCGTGGCGCTCGTATTCACCATCGTCTGGGTGATATCGATATTCGAGCCGTCCGCCCTGGTGAATTTAAGCGTGCCTGCCGCGGCGGTGCCGGATGCGGTAATGCCGGCAGCGGCCAGTTGTGCGCCCACAGCGCCGGCGGTGTTATCGGCGATTGCAGTATCGAGTTGGGCTACGGTCAGGGTCGCCGATGCGCCCACGTTCGCGATGTTGACGCTGCCGACCTGCATCGAATAGGAGTCGCCCGCACCGGTCGTGACGTCGCTGAATGCGCCGAGCACCGCGGTGGCGGTCGGTGCCGCAGTGGCGGTCACGCCGGTCGTGCCGGTTTTCAGATTGATTGCATCGGCCAACGCTTTTGCGCTATTGGTTGATGCGCTGGTATCGATCGTCGTGCCACTGATGCTGAGCGAACCTGCCGCGATTCCGCCGGAAGCTACAGCGCCGCTGAGGTTAGTGCCTGTTTTCGTCGCGGTGCCGCTGAGCGTACCGAACTGGAAAGTCACCTTGATCGGCGCGCCCGAACCGATGGTGGCGGTGGTGCTTGCCTGGCCGCTAGTGGTCAGGGTCTGGGCCTGGGCCAGTTTCGTCACATTGACGTTGTAGCTGCCGGGAGTTGCCGTAGCTGACGCCGATGCAGTGAGTATCGTCGCGTCGGTCGGCTTCGCACTCATCGACCGAAAGGTGGAGTCTTTGTTGAGATTGCCGAGAGAGCTCTGGAACGAGCTGAATGCGCCCGACAGATTGCCGAAGGCCGACAGCTTCGCCTGGTAGCTCGCCTCTTTCCGGGCAAGCGCGGTCAGCGGCCGCTGCTCGGATTGCATGAGCTTGGCGACGATGCCGTTGATATCCAGATTGGAGCCGATACCGGGTGAGGAAATGCCGGCCATATGTCTCTCCTAAGAAAACGTGTTCACTGTAGCCTAGTATCGGCGATGCCAAACCGAACTTTAGACGGTGGTTTACCTGCTTGTTTCAATACTCGTTTCATAAATGGCATCGTGATGACACTTATGGAACGAGCTCGCGGACGTTGAGTTCTTACGCCTTTTGCCGGATCAGCATACCCTGGAGCCGGTCCAGGGCTTTCGCGATTTCCAGCGCTTCCGGCGTCGGCATTTGCCGGATGACTTCGTTGGTCTCATGATCGACCACCTTTACGATGGAGCGCTGGCTCTCCGAGTCAACACTAAACTCAAGATTGGGCGACAACGCCTTCAATGCGTGATTGATGTTTTTCAGCGCGTCATTCAGTTTTTCAAGATCAGGAACGTGCGCGGACTGCTGGACCGCGTTGACGGTCTGCACCGGCGTGGCCGAGTGCCTGGCAGGGACGGACGGCAAATCAGTATTGAAGTTGCCCGTTTCTGAAACCCTTTGCCCGGGCAGGGCATTATTGTTACCAACTGGTTTGATGTCCATGCCATCTCCTTAATAGGAATACCCCGGCCGAACGAATTCAGCCGGGGTGGTGGGCTACACTATTTTGCTGCGGGGATTAGCCGCGGAGCAGGGCCAACACGCCGTTCGGCAGCGAGTTCGCCTGTGCCAGCATCGCGGTGCCTGCTTGCTGCAGGATCTGGCCGCGGGTGAGGGAGGCCGTTTCCGACGCGAAGTCGGCATCCTGGATACGGCTACGTGCGGAACTGAGGTTCTCGGACGTCGTCGACA
>JBBWZW010000404.1:0-3302 GCA_039649305.1 Burkholderiales bacterium | reverse complement strand
CGAGTCTATTTGAGCGGCACGCCGATCTTTTTTGCGCGGCGTATTGGCGCGGCATACAGGAGAAACTGCGGGCGGGCGAGTTGCCCGAAGTGTTTCCTTACCGCGCCGACCGAAGGCTCACGACCACTCGGGTTGCCGCTTAGTGTGGCGCGCGGTTGGGAGCTCCATTTGAATCAAATGGCCTCTGCTGTCACAGTCGATTGAACCATGCGAGCGTTGATCTTCGATCTTAACCGCACCCTCGTGGAGGCCGTCTCCCCTCACGTCATCGCGTGGGAGCCTAACGAATAAATTTGCCTATGGCCCATGTCGTTACCAGTAAATGTGTGGGGTGCAAGTTCACCGACTGCGTGACGGTGTGCCCCGTCGCCTGCTTTTATGAGGTGGAGAATCAACTTCTCATTCACCCACAGGAGTGCATCGATTGCATGGCTTGCGTGGATGAATGCCCAGTCCACGCCATCTACGCGGAAGCGGACGTCCCGCCCGAGTTTCAATCGGACATCGAATTAAACGCGACCGAGGCCACACGGGTGCAAGAGTCGGGTCAGGCTGCCATTGAGACGAAAAAGGATCCCCTGCCCACCGCCGCAGCCAGAAAAGCGGAATTAGGTTATTGAACTAGTTATCAGCGGGCCGAATCGCTCTCTAGGGGCGACGCAAGCCCATTCCTACTCCACATGAACACGCAGTTTCCCGTCGAGCGCATCCTGCTTGGTCCCGGCCCTAGTCCTGTTTCGTCGCGCGTCCTGCGCGCGCTCGCGGCGCCCACTCTCGGTCATCTCGATCCGCAGTATCTGGCTATCCTCGACGAGACCTGCGAAATGCTGCGCCAGATTTTCCAGACGAAAAATGCGCTGACCTTTCCCGTGAGCGGTACCGGCATGGCGGGAATGGAATGTGTCGCCGTGAACCTGATCGAGCCCGGCGACGAGGTCATCGTCTGCGTGAACGGCGTCTTCGGCGGACGCATGAAGGACGTGATGGAACGCTGCGGCGCGACCGTGCATGCTATCGAAGTTCCCTGGGGCGATGTTTTTTCTCACGAGCAAATCGCCGCCGCGCTGGAGCAGCATCCGAAGAGCAAACTCGTCGGCATCGTCCATGCAGAAACCAGCACCGGCGCGCACCAGCCGCTCGAAGGACTGGCAAAACTGGCGCACGCGCGGGACGCGCTCCTCATGGTGGACGCGGTCACGAGCCTGGGTGGCCACGAATTGCGGGTGGATGATTGGGAGATTGATGCGATCTACAGCGGCACGCAGAAATGCCTGAGTTGTCCGCCCGGCCTCGCGCCGGTGAGCTTCGGCGGGCGCGCCCTTGCGAAAATGGACGCGCGAAAAACGAAACCGCAGTCGTGGTATCTCGATGTCTCGATGCTGCGCAAATACTATACCGGCGCCGGTGGTGGGCGCGTTTACCATCACACCGCGCCGATCAACATGACCTACGCTCTGCGCGAGGCGCTGGCCATCGTCCTTGAGGAAGGACTCGACAACCGCATCGCGCGCCACGCAAAAATGCACCAGCGATTACGCGCCGGACTGGAAGCGATGGACTTGAGTTATATCCCGAAACATTCGTTGCACACACTGAACTGCATCAACATTCCCGCCGGCGCGGATGATGCCGCTGTGCGGAAGCGTCTGCTCGATGAATACGGTATCGAGATCGGCGCAGGCCTCGGCGTGATGGCGGGCAAAGCCTGGCGCATCGGCCTCATGGGTCACGGCTCGACTGTGCGCAACGTGGCTCTCGTCCTCGCTGCGCTGCGGGAAATTTTAGGTTAGTGGATCGCGGAAAAGCCGACAAATTTTTCATTAATACTTCAGGCAATCGATTAGCTGCCCGCGGCTAGCAAGCTTCGTCTGAAACACCGTTCGTGCCGCGCTCAGGTATTGCAGCGTGTTCTGCTTTTCCTGCGCGCTACTGTAAACGTTGCGTGCGGTTGCGTCGGCGATGACGCGATCCAGCCAGCTAACAAAATAGGCCGCATCCTCCGGCGAGCGGGGCGCCTGCCGATCTACCGTTATGTAGATCGGACTGGTGCTGGCATAGGGATAGATGTCTTGCACCTTCGGGTCGGCGTGCTCGTTCCATGCGCGCAGGATTAGCCAACCACTCACAGGAATCTCAACCTTGCCATTCACGTCAGCCTGTGTGCGTGCTCCATCAGGGCGATGACTTGCGATCACGCGACCGTTGAAGATCACCTCGAAGTGATCGATTGCCACGATTGAACGCAGGGATGCGTGGTACGGCAGTGTCGTTGCCTTGGCGAGCGCAATCTCATCACCGGGATGCTTGCCGTCCAAATCCAGACCGAGCAAGGGGCCATTACTCACGAAGGTCCGGCCCTCCTTCAGGCCTGAGTGTAGCTTTTCCGGCGTGACCTCTCCGATAATGCCGATGAATACCCGATTCATACCTACCGGGCCGCGCAACGAAGCGTAGTTCGCCATCGCATCGGTCCCTGCGCCGGCTGGGAGACGAAAACCAAGATTGAGCAGGCGATACCAAATGGCTGCGCTGGAGCGGTGATCGGAGAAACCCACCAGTTCGTAATAATCGGCGTTGCCCAGGGCAACATCGGCGGGCAAGGCATTAGTGAGCTCGAGATCTTTGTCGGGGTTGACCGGCCCATCGAATGGATGCGCGTATCCGACCAAACCATGCTGCGCGTGGGCCAGGGCAGCGATCACGCCATTGTGGGGATATGGACTGGAAAAGGCCGATTCCCGATAGGAGGAAAAATCCGGGGTCAGGAAATGATCATCCAGATCCAGCAGGCCCAGATGTCCCCAATAACTGCTGTGAAATTCCTGTGCTTGCATCAGCAGCACGTTGTCCTTACGCAACGGCTTGGTCGTGAACTGCGCGACGTCCGGAACGCGCTCTTCCTTGTTGACGATGAGGTTGTAGACTGCATCCAGATGTTCGGCGCGTGCCTGTTCGATCAAATTCTGAGGAGTGTTGTGATAGTGCCCACCATAATTCATGTGGACATGCAGGTCGGCGCTGGCGAAGTGGCCGTATTGAGCCGGCAAACGCAATGGTTCGAGCGAGATTGTTGAGGTATTGCCTTTTGTCGTGATGGCGACATTTCTTTCCGCAATCGCGTAGTCGAGGCCGTGAGAGACCTGCACCCGCGCGTCGCCAATCGGTAGGATCAGAGTGCATTCACCCGGGCAGTGGAAGTAGTGGTTTTCAAACGCCTGAAGGCTGCGATCAAAGCCGTCGTCGGCATGCATCCAGGCATTGTCGGGCGCATAAGCACGCCCGTCGGCAGCAATAACACTCAC
>JBBWZW010000546.1:0-8576 GCA_039649305.1 Burkholderiales bacterium | reverse complement strand
TCGCTGACTTGTGCATTGGCCGGCATCGGTACCGGACCCCAAGCGCCGCTGCCGCCCTTCAGAATCTTATGGGTCAATTTGTCTTCGGCATCCTTCTGGCCGGCGTATTTCGCGGCGATGTCCTTGTAGGCAGGGCCAACCACTTTAGTCGCGACGGTATGGCAAGCCATGCAATTTTTCGATTTTGCGAGATCAGCATTTGCCATCGCACCGTTCGAAACCAGCGCACCCAACGCCAAACAAACCAACATGGAACGTTTCATTAACTTCTCCGAAATAAAAACTGGACGAATTTTACCGTGTTTTATTCAGCACACTTAGTGATGGCGGCATTTCTACAACTAATCATACCCGCACTTGGTTGACACTGTTGGTTGACCGTTACACTCTTTCACAATATCCTCTCGGCAAAAGGAGCCGCCATGCCGTTGATTATTGTAATTGTTGCACTGTCACTGCTCAGATACCTGGAGCTCGGGCCGTTCGCCGGGATGTCATGGTGGTGGATCGTCGGACTCATCGCATTCGCCTTCATCTGGTTTGAATTCATCGAAAAGATGCTCGGCCTCGACAAGCGCAAGGCCCATGAGCAAATGGAGGAAGCGCGCAAGGAGCGGGTGAAGAAGGCTTTCGATAAGAAGAAGTGAGAAATCCTGACGATCGGTCGCCGCATATGCTTCGATAGCGATAAAAAAGGGCCGGAATATTCCGGCCCTTTTTATTTGGGTTAAACCGATCAGCCGGTAACGGCGCCCTTACTCGCAGGCGATGCCAGTGCGGCGAACTTCGCCAGCACGCCGCGCGTATAACGCGGAGCCGGGGCCTTCCAGTTCGCGCGACGGCGTGCAATTTCGTCGTCCGGCACATTCAGCTGGATCAACTGGGTAATTGCATCGATAGTGATGCTGTCGCCCTCCTCAACCAGCGCAATCGTACCGCCGACAAAGGCTTCCGGCGCAATGTGGCCGACCACCATGCCCCAGGTACCGCCGGAGAAGCGGCCATCGGTGATCAGGCCGACGGATTCGCCCAGGCCCTTGCCGATGATGGCGGAAGTCGGCGCCAGCATTTCCGGCATGCCCGGACCACCCTTCGGACCGAGATAGCGCAGCACCAGCACATCGCCGGCCTTGATCTTGTCGGCCAGGATCGCGTCCATCGCGGAATATTCGTCGTCGAACACGCGTGCCGGACCTGTGATGACCGGGTTCTTCAGGCCGCTGATCTTGGCCACGCAGCCTTCGGGCGACAGGTTGCCTTTCAGGATCGCGAGGTGCCCTTGTTCATACAACGCCTTGTCGATGGTACGAATCACGTCCTGGTCCGCGCGTGGCACGTCGGGCACGTTTGCCAGCTCTTCCGCCATGGTGCGGCCAGTGATCGTCATGCAGTCACCGTGCAGCAAGCCGGCGTTCAGCAGGACCTTCAATACTTGTGGAATGCCGCCGGCCCGGTGCAGGTCGGTGGCCACATACTTGCCGGACGGCTTCAGGTCGCAGATCACCGGCACTTTACGGCGGATGCGTTCAAAGTCGTCGATGGTCCATTCCACTTCCGCCGCATGCGCAATCGCGAGGAAATGCAGCACAGCATTGGTTGAGCCACCGGTCGCCATGATCAGCGATACCGCGTTCTCGATAGACTTTTTGGTGATGATGTCGCGCGGCTTCAGGTCACGCTTGACCGCTTCCACCAGCACGCGGGCCGATTCAGCGGCGGAGCCGACTTTCTCGTCATCCGGGTTGGCCATGGTGGACGAATACATCAGCGACATGCCGAGCGCCTCGAACGAGGATGACATGGTGTTGGCGGTGTACATGCCGCCGCAGGAGCCGGACGACGGGCACGCATTTTTTTCGATGCCGTCGAAGTCTTCCTGCGACATGCGGCCGGCAGTGAATTCACCGACCGCCTCGAATGCCGACACGATGGTCAGGTCGGTCCCCTTCCACTTACCCGGCTTGATGGTGCCGCCATAGACATAAATGCTAGGCACATTGGTGCGCGCCATCGCAATCATCCCGCCCGGCATGTTCTTGTCGCAGCCGCCGATCACCACGCAGCCGTCCATCCACTGGCCGTTGACCGCGGTTTCGATACAGTCGGCGATCACTTCACGCGAGATCAGCGAAAATTTCATGCCTTCCGTGCCCATCGACATGCCGTCGGAAATCGTCGGCGTGCCGAATACCTGCGGGTTGGCGCCGGCTTCCTTGATGGTGTTGATCGCGATATCGGCGAGCTTCTGCAGGCCGGAATTGCACGGCGTGATTGTCGAATGGCCGTTGGCTATGCCGATCATCGGCTTGTCGAAATCTTCCTTCTCGTACCCCATCGCGTAGTACATCGAGCGGTTCGGGCTGCGTGCGACGCCCTGGGTAATGTTCTTTGACCGGCGATTGAATGCCATGTTGCCTCCATAGTGGCGCGTAAAAGTCGCTAGGTTGCCTTGCCCGGTGCTACGTGTCAAATATATGATTCGTTAGTGATTAATACGAATTACATATAAGTAACTCTATGAGCATTGAACTTCGGCAATTGCGCTATTTCGTCGCCGTCGCGGAAGAGCGTCACTTCGGCCGCGCGGCAACCCGCCTGCACATGACGCAGCCGCCGCTATCGCAGACGATCCAGTCGTTGGAAGCCGCGCTAGGTACGCTCCTGTTCGCCCGAACCAAACGCAGCGTCGCGCTGACCCCGGCCGGCACTGCGTTACTGCCCGAGGCACGGCGCATCCTGCAACAGGCCGGCGCCCTGCCCGATCTCGCGAGACGGGCCGCATCCGGGGAATCCGGCTTGCTTTCACTTTCCTTCGTTTCCACCGCCGACTACAGCGTGTTGCCGCCCCTGCTACGCGATTTTCGTGAGCGCTATCCGCAAGTGCAGATCGACCTGCGCGAAGCGACCACCGACGTACAGCTGGAAGACTTGATGCAGGGCCGGATCGACGCCGGCCTGCTGATTCCGCCATTGACCGACAAGGCGAAAGTGGAACTCGATTACCTGACCGTGCTGTCCGAACCGCTCATCATGGCGGTGCCCAGAGGACTCAAAGCGATCCGCGGCAAAACAGCGGTCCCATTGGAAGCAGTGGCGGACATACCGCTCATTATTTTCCCGCGCCGCATTGCGCCTGCGTTTCACGATGCCATCCTCGCCTGTTTTCGCGATGCCGGATTGACGCCGCGCATTGGGCAGGAAGCGATTCAGATGCAGACTATCGTCGGCCTGGTGTCGGCCGGCATGGGCATCGCGCTTGTGCCACAATCGGTGTCGAATCTGAAACGCCCCGGCGTCGAATACAAACCATTGACCAACAAAACGCTGCCGATTGAAACCGGCCTTGCCTGGCGCCGCGATAACCTGTCGCCGGTGCTGCGCTCTTTTCTGGAATTACTGCGAAAGAAATAATGCTAGTCCACCCCCTCCCCGATCCGATCGCCATCTCCTTCGGCCCGATTTCCGTACATTGGTACGGCTTGATGTACCTGCTGGCCTTCATGCAATTCATCCTGCTCGGCAGGCTGCGCGTCAGGCAGCCGCACATCGCCGCGGCCGGCTGGAAGAAGGAAGACCTGGACGACATGCTGTTTTACGGCGTGCTCGGGGTGGTGCTGGGCGGACGGCTGGGTGAAGTCCTGTTTTACAACCCGGCGTATTTCCTTTCGCATCCGCTCGAGATCTTCGCAATCTGGAAAGGCGGCATGTCATTCCATGGCGGCTTCCTCGGGGTGATGATCGCGATGTGGTTATGGGGCCGCCGCCGGGGCCGCAGCCTGTTTGAAGTGCTGGACTTCATCGCGCCGCTGGTGCCGCTCGGCTATGCGGCCGGCCGCATCGGCAATTTCATCAATGCCGAGCTGCCGGGCCGCGTGGCTGATCCGTCGCTCCCATGGGCCATGATCTGGCCGAACGTCGACAACCTGCCGCGCCATCCTTCGCCGATTTACCAGGCGCTGATCGACGGTGTGCTGCTCTTCATCATCCTGTGGCTATATGCGCGCAAACCGCGCCCCACGATGGCGGTCAGCGGCATGTTCGCACTCGGCTATGGCTGCGCGCGCTTCTTTACCGAATACTTCCGCACGCCGGACTATGAAGTGTCATTTGCCGGATTGACGATTTCAGCCGGACAAATGCTCTCCTTGCCCATGATTGTGCTTGGTATCGTATTATTACTGCTCGCATATAAAAAAAGGACGCCGCCAGAGCGCCCCTGACTACAACAGGAGACAAAACCAATGAAGTTTAAAAAAGCCATATTCGCCATGGCAGGCTTGCTGCTGTCCGCAACAGCAAGCGCGCAGTCATGGCCATCCAGGACTATTACCCTGATCGTTCCCTTTCCCGCGGGCGGCGGCACCGACGCATTTGCCCGCCCCCTGGCCGCGCAACTATCCAAGCAACTGGGCAAACAAGTCCTCATCGACAATCGCGGTGGCGCCGGTGGCACGCTTGGTGCGGGCATTGCGGCAAAGGCGACGCCGGATGGATATACCTTCTTTATCGGCGCAGCCCACCATGCAATTGCGCCGGCAATCTACCCCAAGCTCGAATACGACATCCAGAAGGACTTCATCCCGATCACCGTCATCGCCACCCCGCCCCAGGTGATTGTGGTCAACGCGCAAAAAGTGCCGGCCAAGGACTTGAAGTCCTTCCTGGAACTGGTCAGGAAGAACCCGGGCAAGCTCAATTACGGATCCGCCGGAAACGGCACGTCGCATCATCTGGCCGGGGAACTGTTCAAGCAGCAAACCAAGACTTTCATCACCCACATTCCCTACCGTGGCGCCGGTCCGGCATTGCAGGACCTGATTGCCGGCCAGGTCGATCTGATGTTTGATGGCCTCGGCTCTTCATCATCCCATATCAAGGGCGGCCGGATCAGGGCGCTCGCCGTGGCATCGCCCACCCGCGCCCCAGGCTTCCCGGATGTGCCGACCACTGCCGAGGCGGGCGTACCCGGCTACGAGGTATCGACCTGGTATGGCATGTGGGCGACCAAAGGCACGCCGGCCGACATAGTCGAGCGCATGGGCGCCGAAGTGCAGAAAGCGCTGGCATCACCAGAACTCAAGGCCATCTGGCATAACAGCGGCTCGGAAGTGCCACAAATGACACAGGCGCAGTTCACCACCATGATCGCCTCCGAGATCAGCCGCTGGGGCCAGGTCGTCAAGTCATCCGGCGTGAAAATGGAATGATGTAACCATGCCGGAAATCCGTACTGAACATACCGGGCCGATCGCCACTGTCACGCTGTCGAACCCGGGAAAGCTGAATGCAATCGATGTCTCGATGTGGGACAGCCTGGCTCGCACCTTCAATGCACTGTCGGCGGACGAGTCGTTGCGCTGCGTGATTGTGCGCGGCGAAGGGGACAACTTCGCCGCCGGCGCCGACATCGAGGAATTTTCGTCGGTACGCAGCACCTATGCGCAAGGCGTCGCTTATCACACTCAAACCATTGCCAATGCGCTGCACGCCATTGCGAACTGCCTGCACCCGACGGTTGCGGCGATAGAAGGCGTATGCGTGGGTGGCGGCCTTGAGATCGCCTCTGTCTGTGACATCCGCATTGCCTCCGCCACGTCGCGCTTCGGCATTCCGATCAATCGCCTCGCGTTTCCCCTTGCTCCGGGCGAATTCGAGGGCCTCCTGCAGCTGGTCGGCAAGGCTGTTGCGCTGGAAATCCTGCTCGAAGGCCGCGTGTTCGGCGCCGATGAGGCCAAGGACAAACGGCTGATCAACCGCATCGTCGACGATGTGCAAAGCGAAGCACGCCAGACCGCGGAGCGGATTGCACGGGGTGCACCACTCGCGGCACGCATGAACCAGGTGCTGGCGCGACGGCTGTCACCGCAGCCTGAGCCACTGACTGAGGACGAGCTGCGCGCCGCCTTCTCATTTCTCGAATCGCAAGACTACCGGGAAGGCGTGCAATCCTTCCTTGAAAAAAGAAAACCTGATTTTACCGGCCGATAAAAACACCATGAACGCCAATCTCTACGCCCTGTTCGAATCCCGCTTCCCTGAAGACAAGACCGCCTGCGCCATCGAGACGCATGACGGGCTTTTCTATACATGGGGAGACCTGGAACGCGCGACCGCTAAAATGGCCAACCTGCTGGCCAGCCTGAAGCTGCCCAAGGACTCGCGGATCGCGGTACAAGTCGAAAAATCGCCGGAAGCGCTGGTTCTGTATCTCGCGACTATCCGCGCCGGCTATATCTACCTGCCGCTCAATACCGCTTATCGTGCAGCGGAAATCGAATACTTCATCGAAAACGCGAAACCCGCGGTCGTGGTCTGTTCGCCGAAGAACTTCGGCTGGGTGTCGCAAGTTGCGTTCAAGACCGGCACCAGGCACGTATTCACGCTTGGCGAAAACCGCGACGGCTCGCTGCTCGAGCGGTCCATACCTCAACGCGACACGTTTGAGACCGTGCAAAGGGAAGCCGACGACCTGGCCGCCATCCTGTACACCTCCGGCACCACCGGCCGCAGCAAAGGGGCGATGCTCACTCACGAGAATCTCGCTTCGAACGCCAGGGTGCTGCATGAATATTGGAATTGGCAAGCCGGCGACGTGCTGCTGCACGCGCTGCCGCTGTTTCATGTACACGGCTTGTTTGTCGCTTCGCATGGCGCGCTGCTCAATGGCAGCAAGATGATTTTCCTGCCGAAGTTTGACGCTGCCGAAGTGATGAAACACATGCCGCGTGCCACCGTGTTCATGGGTGTACCGACCTATTATGTGCGCCTGGTGGCCGAACCGTCGTTTGACCGGGCGGCGTGCGCCAACATGCGATTGTTCGTTTCCGGCTCCGCGCCCTTGCTGCTCGACACCTTCAATGAATTCGTCCAGCGTACCGGCCATACCATCCTTGAACGCTACGGCATGAGCGAAACCACCATGCTGGTGTCCAATCCGTATGAGGGCGAGCGTATCGGAGGCACGGTCGGAATGCCGTTACCGGGCGTGTCGGTGCGCGTGGTCAATGGCGACGGCGCTCCCTGCGGCGTCGACGAGATCGGCGACATCCAGGTCCAGGGACCGAATGTATTCAAGGGTTACTGGCGCATGCCGGAAAAGACGGCCGAAGAATTCACACCTGACGGGTATTTCAAGACCGGCGATGTCGGCCGGTTCGACGCGAGGGGCTACCTGTCCATCGTCGGCCGCAGCAAGGACCTGATCATCTCGGGCGGCTACAACGTCTATCCGAAGGAAATCGAATCCTTCATCGACGAACTCGATGGCGTGGTGGAATCAGCGGTGATCGGCGTGCCGCACCCCGACTTTGGCGAGGCGGTCAGCGCCGTAGTGGTAGTGAAGCCGGAAGCGGCCATTACCGAAGCGGACGTGATCGGCACCCTGAAAACGAAGATCGCGAATTTCAAAGTGCCGAAACGGGTGTTCTTTGTGCAGGACCTACCCCGTAATACGATGGGCAAAGTCCAGAAGAACGTCCTGCGGGATTTGTTCAAGGACGGCTGACGCCGCCTGCCCGTCTTAAATAAACGCCTTGTACAGCATGTAAAGTGCCAGCGCGTACAACATGTACGCGAACACTTTTTTCAGCGATTTCACCGGAAGGTTGTGAGCGGTCCTGGCGCCGAGCGGAGCGGTCAGGAAGCTGGCGATCGAGATGACGAGCAACGCAGGCAGGTAGATAAAGCCCAGCGAAGAAGGCGGCAGGTCCGGCACCTTCATGCCGAAATAAATATTCGACAGCGTTCCGGCCAGCGCAATCGGGAAACCGAGCGCTGCGCTGGTCGCCACCGCATTGTGGATCTTCACGTTACACCAGGTCATGAACGGCACCGATACGAAGCCACCGCCGGCGCCGACCAACCCGGCCAACGTTCCAATCACCCCACCGGAAGCGAACATGCCGGGCGTGCCGGGCAGGCTGCGGGAAGCCGCCGGCTTCTTGTCGAACAGCATCTGGGTGGCGGAGAACGCGACGAAGATCCCGAAGAACGCCGCCAGCGCCGTAGAGTCCATATGCGAGCCTATCCATGGGCCTATCCATGACCCGATCAGGATGCCGGGTGCAAGCAGCTTCACGATGCTCCATACGACTGCACCGCGCTTATGATGCGCGCGCACCGATGAAATCGAGGTGAACATGATGGTCGCCAGCGAAGTGGCGATCGCCATATGAACGACATGCTCCGGCGGGAAATTTTTCGCGGTCAGGATCATCGTAATGAACGGCACCATCAACATGCCGCCACCGATACCGAGCAGACCTGCAGCAAAACCGGTTGCCGCACCCAGCACCAGCAGCACCAACACCAAAGAGATCTCCATTAACGACAAGCCCCAAATTATAAATGTGCCCGCATCATATCAGTGTGATGCATTTATTTCAGGACCAGGTTTGCGAAAGCGCGGCGCAGGATGCGCTAGAGCGGTTTCAGCCTGACTGTACCAGGCGAGCCCGAGGCGATTTGCCTGCGGAATAAGGCGTGTCGACGCGACATGGCGGACTCGGCGTCCCCGTGGCATGGCAAGGAGACGCAACGCAGTGCCGCGGGCAACACGTCCGGGATCGACGGTACAG
>JBBWZW010000538.1:0-17812 GCA_039649305.1 Burkholderiales bacterium | reverse complement strand
AAATCCGAAGGCGGCTGGAACATGCTGGCGTTGGTTTTTACCATCGTGATCGTTGGAATTGCGCTTGCGGGCTCCATATGGGTCATGTACCACCTTAATAACAACATGATGCCCGGCATGAAGCATGACTCATCCCACCAGATGCACCAGATGCACCAGATGCAAGAAGGGCCATGACAGATAGCAAAGAGCAGCGGCGTGAATTGGTCTCGCAAGATGCCGGGCCGCGCCGCCGCTCTTTCGCATCGCTGCTCACCCTCGCGCTGTTCGCGCTGATCGCATTTGCAGGTTTTATCGCGCTCGGAACATGGCAGCTTCAACGCCTGCAATGGAAAGTCGCACTTATTGAGCGGGTCGAGCAGCGGGTGCATGCTGCTCCCGTGCCCGCACCGGGCCCCGAGCGTTGGCCACATGTCAATGCCGCATCTGATGAGTACCGCCATGTACGCCTGACCGGCACCTTTCTTTATGAACTGACAACCAGAGTGCAGGCGACCACCGAGCTTGGAAGTGGCTACTGGTTGCTCACTCCGCTACGTACTGCGGAGGGTTATGTGGTGCTGGTGAATCGAGGCTATGTTGCGCCCGACCGCACTCGCGGAACCCCCGATGCATTCGAGCATCAAAGTGCTGCTGTTGTTGTCAACGGCCTGCTGCGCCTGAGCCAGCCCGGCGGCGGTTTTCTGCGCAAGAACGACCCTGCCGGTGATCGGTGGTACTCTCGCGACGTTCAGGCGATTGCTGCCGCGCGCGGCTTGATCAATGTCGCACCTTATTTCGTGGACGCGGATGCGTCGAAAGGATCTGCGGGTGCCGACGCGCCCGTCGGCGGCTTGACGGTGATCTCTTTTCAAAACAACCACTTGGTCTATGCGCTCACTTGGTATGCTCTGGCCTTGATGGTTGCCGGTGCTGGCCTGTGGGTTGTGCGTGAGGAGCGAAGGATGCGGCTGGCTTCAAACATTCGCGAGGCATAACGAACTGTCAAACATTTGTCACCTGTGTCATTCCCGTGCGGGCGGGAATCCAGGAATATGCCGCGTGTGGTTGTGTCAATCAAGAGAGCAAACATGCAAGGAAAAATTGAAGCTGTTGTGAATCGGGCGGCGGCTGTGAGCGTCGAAAGCGCCGCCGGCCACAAGAACATGTTGCAGTTGATTCAATTGCGGTGGATCGCCGTGGTTGGACAGATCACTACGATCACCGTTGTGACCGTCGGCCTGGGGATCAAGCTCCCACTTCCGCAAATGCTGGGTGTGCTGGCATGCCTGATTGCATTCAACATCGGGAGCCATCTGCGCTGGCACGAGCGGGGGGAAGTCTCGAACAGCCAGCTGTTTTTTGCGTTGTTGGTTGACGTGGCCAGCCTGACAGCCCAGTTGTATTTCAGCGGCGGAACGACTAATCCGTTCGCCTTTCTCTTTCTGCTGCAGGTCATTATCAGCGCGGTGCTGCTGGAAGCATGGTCAACCTGGACTATCGTCGGGGTCACCAGTCTCTGCATGGCCGGTCTGGCACTTTTTTCCAAGCCCCTGACACTGTCGCTCGATCAAGGGCATAGTTTCCCCAGCTTGTATATCCAGGGCATGCTGATCTGCTTTGTGCTTAACGCGACGCTGCTGGTGATCTTCATCACCCGCATCAGCGACAATCTCCGGGCGGGTGATGCTCAACTCGCAGACCTGCGCCAACGCGCGGCCGAGGAAGAACATATCGTGCGGATGGGACTGCTCGCTTCAGGCGCCGCGCACGAGCTCGGAACGCCACTGGCCACACTGTCCGTGATTCTCGGCGACTGGCGGCGTATGCCGGAATTCAGAAAGAATGCCGAACTGCAGGAGGAAATCACTGAAATGCAGGCTCAACTACAGCGCTGCAAGACCATCGTCAGCGGCATCCTGCTTTCAGCGGGCGAGGCGCGCGGCGAATCGTCAGCGGAGACCACCATGAGTGCATTTCTGGACGACCTGGTGCAGGAATGGCGCTCCATCCGGCCTATAGTCTCGTTCGTCTATGAAAATAAAATTCAGCAGGATCTCCCCGTGGTGTTCGACTCCGCGCTGAAGCAGACGATTTTCAATGTGCTCGACAATGCGCTCGAAGCCTCGCCTGACTGGATACGTTTCGAAGCGAAGCGCGAGGCCGATACGCTGAGGTTGTTGGTTACGGACGCGGGCCCAGGTTTCGCGCCCGCGATGCTGGCCCACTTCGGCAAGCCATACCAGTCGAGCAAGGGCCGTCCCGGCGGCGGATTAGGGTTGTTCCTCGCCGTGAATGTCACACGTACACTGGGCGGCACGGCTACAGCACGCAATCGCGAGGAGGGTGGGGCGGTTGTCGAACTCACCCTTCCCCTGGCCGCGATAAGTCTTGACGAGGACGAGGGATATGCCATCTGAACGTCTGTTGCTGATCGTTGAAGATGATGCCGCGTTCGCTCGAACGCTCGGGCGCTCGTTTGAGCGGCGCGACTATAAGGTATTACTTGCAGCGAACCCCGATGAGGCCGCCGCGTTGCTGGAGCAGCATTCGCCGGGCTATGCCGTTGTTGATCTCAAGTTGAACGGCAACGCATCGGGGCTGTCCTGCGTACAAATGCTGCACAAGCATGATCCTGACATGTTGATCGTAGTCCTGACCGGTTTCGCCAGTATCAACACAGCGGTCGAGGCCATCAAACTCGGCGCCTGCCAATATCTGGCCAAGCCATCCAATACCGACGATATCGAGGCAGCCTTCGGCCATATCGCCGGGAATGCCGAGATAGATCTGACCAACCGGTCGACATCAATCAAGACTCTCGAATGGGAACGCATACACGAAGTGTTGGCCGAGACCAATTTCAATATTTCGGAGGCGGCGCGCCGGCTGGGAATGCATCGCCGTACGCTGGCGCGCAAGCTTGAGAAGCAACGCGTTAAATAAACCTAGTCCGGACGACGGCGCCGCGTAGTTGGCATCTCAATCTACGGGACGCAATCTGAACGGAGTCAGGTCGCCGGTCTGACACTCGCGACTCGTTTCCATCCTGTAATGCGTCACCCGGATCGAACCTGGGGCGGGTGATGACCCGCAATTTCCCCGCTGCACCATAACCCGGTCGTGCGCCTTATCCCCGCTGGACAAAGGTTTTCCGCCGTCTTATAATTATCTTAGATATCTAAGTATAATTAGCGCGGCCATAGGAGAGAGTGTTCGTCGACTCGCCTGAATCCCGCGCCGGACGGTTCCAAAATCCAGGAGACAAAAAATGCTCACCATCGAAGAGAACGATTTACTGTGCCGGGTTGAAGGCGATGCGCCGATGGGGCAGTTGATGCGCCGTCACTGGCAACCGGTTTGCCTCCTTGAAGAAGTAAGCGAGCCGGACGGGGCGCCGGTCAGGTCGCGCATGTTTGGCGAGTCTTTGGTGGTGTTCCGCGATAGCGAGGGCCGTGTCGGCGTGATGGATGAGGCCTGCCCGCATCGTCGTGCTTCGCTTGTGCTTGGCCGTAATGAAGATGGCGGCCTGCGCTGCCTGTATCACGGCTGGAAGATGGACGTGCAGGGCAATGTGCTGGAAATGGCCTCCGAGCCTGCCGCAAGCTCCATGGCCGAGAAGGTGAAGCACCGCGCATATCCGGTCAAGGAGTGGGGCGGTTTCGTCTGGACCTATATGGGGCCGCAGGATGCGATACCCGAGTTCGTTCCACCGGCATGGGCGCCGACGAAGGATGCGCGCGTAAGCATCGCCAAGGCGCTGATTCCTTGCAACTGGGCGCAGATCCTTGAAGGCGCTATCGATTCGGCACACAGCTCGAGCCTGCATTCGTCCGATATGGTGCCGGCCCGCGTGCAAGGCGCGGAAGCCACCGACAAGGCGTGGCTGCGTCCTTCCACCGATAAGGCGCCGCGCCTGCAGGTACAGCGCGCTTCCTACGGATTTCGTTACGCGGCGCTGCGTCGCCCGCTGACGAATGCGCAGACGCATGACTACGTGCGTTCCACCGTATTCGTGGCGCCCGCTACCGCCCTGATCCCCCCGAACAATCTCTATAACGTCGCCAACATCAACGTGCCGATGGACGACACCAATACCGCGTTCTACTTCATCGCGTGGGGCCATCCGGCGAAAACACCGGAGACGGAATCGTGGCGCAAGTTCCTCGGTCAACGTCTCGGCATTGACCTGGACGATGAGTATCGCCCCCTGCGTAATCGCGACAATAAATTCTGGCAGGACCGCCAGGCGATGAAGGCGGGGAACTTCACCGGTATTACCGGCTTTCCGAACCAGGACATTGCGATGTGGGTGACGATGGGGCCGATCGCTGACCGCACTTATGACAGGCTCGGCGCGAGCGATCTCGCAATTGTGGAGTTCCGCCGACAGATGGTCGATGCTGTGAGAGAATTCCAGCAGGGAAAACCCGCAATCGGCACCGGTGAACTCGCTATCCCGAGCGATGTATGCGCGTATCAGGCAGTCGTTCCGAAGACGACGGACTGGCGCGTCTATGAAGCGAAATACGTTTGGGAAGACACCGGCGGCCCGGAGCTAGAGTCCCAGTACCAGACCAAACAATGAAATAAACCAAAACAAAACAGGAGACAGAATGGCCAAGCTTCAACTATCCGTCGCAATGGGCGACTACGACCGCACCCGCGCGCTGCTCGATGGCAGCGTCCAGATCGACGGTGTGGATCCGGTCTACATGACCCTTTCGCCGGAAGAGATTTTTTTCCGCGCATTCCGTAACGGCGAGTTCGACATCAGCGAGATGTCTTTCTCGAGCTATCTGGTCAAGGCGTCGAAAGGCGAAAGCCCGTACGTCGCGGTACCAGTTTTTTTGTCGCGCGCATTCCGTCATACCTCGATCTACGTACGCAAAGACCGCATCAAGAAGCCGCAGGACCTGAAAGGCTGCCGCATAGGTGTGCCGGAGTATCAGTTGACCGCGAACGTATGGGCCCGCTCGATCCTGCAGGACGACTTCGGCGTGCGTCCGGAGGACGTGACCTGGGTGCGCGGCGGCATCGATGAACCCGGCCGCCCGGAAAAGATCAAGCTGCAGTTGCCGCCGGATGTGAAGATGGAAAACGCACCGGAGAATGACACCATCTCCGACATGCTCGACCGCGGCGATATCGACGGCTTCATGGCACCGCGTCCGCCCTCCGGCGCCGCGCTGAAGAACCCCAAAGTGGGCTGGCTGTTCGACGATCCTACGGCCGTGGCGAAGGACTATTACAAGCGCACAGGCGTGTTCCCTATCATGCACGTGGTCGGCGTCAAGAAAGAATTGGCAGAGCAGCATCCATGGCTGCCGGGAGCAGTGCAGAAGGCGTTCGAGCATGCGAAGACTGCAGCGCTCGAGAAGTTGAGCGATACATCGGCTACCAAGGTCACCCTGCCGTTCGTGGAAGAACAACTCAAGGCCGCGCGCGATTCGATGGGGCAGGATTACTGGTCCTATGGCGTCGCTGCGAATCGTCGCACGCTCGAAACGTTTGTGCGCCATCACCACTCGCAGGGCCTGTCGGCCAAGCTGATGTCGGTGGATGAGATCTTCCATCCGGCTACCTACGAGTCGTTCAAGATCTGATCGGCTCTTGACCAGCGGTCCCGGCGTGTCCGGGACCGACGCCATTGCGGCGGGACTTATGCCGAGTAATTGATCTGGAGAACACCAAATGGAAACGCAAGCAACCCTTGATTCAATGATTCCGCTCCGCATAACGAGCGTCACCGATGCGGCCGAAGACATACGGAGTTTTGAGCTGGTGCATCCGGATGGCGCCGAGCTGCCACCTTTCACACCCGGCTCGCACGTCAAGGTGAAAGTGCCCAACGGCTTGATCCGAAAATATTCGTTGTGTAACGATCCGGCCGACCGCAGCCGTTATGTGATCACCGTTAAACGTGACCAGAACGGGCAGGGCGGGTCGGTGAGCCTGTGCGACAACGCGAAGGTGGGAGATACGCTGCTCACGTCCATGCCGGACAACGCTTTTCCGCTGGCCGACAATGCGCCCGGCTATATTTTCGTCGCAGGCGGCATCGGTATTACGCCTATCCTCTCGATGATCCGGTCCTTCGGCGAATTGCCGCCGGCGCCATGGAAGCTTTACTATTTCAGCCGCACGCCGGAGATGACGGCCTTTCGCGACGAACTGAAGTCGCCGGATATCGGCGGCAAGGTCATCATTCATCATGACCACGGCGACCCCGCGAAATCTTACGACCTGTGGCCGGTACTGGAGCGCCCGACCGGCGCACACATCTACTGCTGCGGACCGCAGGGCCTGATGGATGCGGTGCGCGACATGTCGGGTCACTGGCCGCATTCCAACGTCCACTTCGAAAGCTTCAATGAGGGAGGCACGCCTCAGGCTGACGACAAGCCGTTCACGGTCAGGCTCGCGAAGTCGAACAAGACATTCGTGGTGCCGGTGGGCCAAACCATCCTCTCAGTGCTGCGCGAGGGCGGTTGTGATGTGGCCTCGTCATGCGAAAGCGGCACCTGCGGTTCATGCCGCACCGGACTGGTTTCGGGCGAGGTTGATCATCGCGACTTCGTGTTGATGGATGATGAGATGGACACCAATATCATGATCTGTGTGTCGCGCGCCAAGTCGGATGAGATCGTGCTGGATCTTTAGGAGTTGGTCATGAACGAACGCCGTGTTCGGCTCGGCGTCGCCGGTCTCGGTCGCGCCTTTACTCTGATGCTGCCGACCTTTTTGAAGGATCCGCGGATCGAGCTGGTAGCCGCATGCGATCCACGCGAGGAAGCGCGGACGCAATTCGCCAAGGATTTTTCCGCGCCGGTCTATCAGGATATCGAGGAGCTTGCGTGCGACCCGAATGTCGAGGCGGTGTATGTGGCCAGCCCGCATCAGTTCCATGCAGCCCATACGCGGATCGCTGCACAGCACGGGAAACACGTGCTCGTGGAAAAGCCGATGGCGATCAACATGGCGGAGTGCGATGACATGATCGACGCTTGCCGTGCAGCCGGTGTGTATCTGATCGTCGGTCATTGCCACAGTTTTGATACGCCTTACCTGCAGGCTCGCAACATCATCGGCTCCGGTGAACTTGGTCGGGTCAAGATGATCCAGGCGCTTAACTACACGGACTTCCTCTACCGGCCACGCCGTCCCGAGGAGCTGATGACCGAGGAGGGCGGGGGTGTCGTGTTCAGCCAGGCCGCGCATCAGGTTGATATCGTCCGCCTGCTCGCTGGCAGTCGCGCGACACGCGTACGCGCTGTGATGGGCGCTTGGGATAGTGCACGGCCTACTGAAGGCGCATATTCCGCTTTGTTGTGGTTTGAAAATGGTGTGTTCGCTTCGCTGACTTACAACGGGTATGGGCACTTCGATAGTGATGAATGGTGCGGCTGGGCGGGAGAGCTTGGATCGCCTAAGGATCCGGAGGCCTATGGTGTTGCGCGGCGTCGGCTTGCCAGCATCCAGTCGGTTGAAGAAGAGGCGCGGCTGAAGGCTTCGGGCACTTATGGCGGGCCGGCGTATAAACCGCCTGATGTCGTCATGCATCAGCATCAGCACTTTGGGCCGGTTATTGTTTCATGCGAGCGGGGTGATGTACGGCCTTTGCCCGATTCGGTGATGATTTATGGTGATGCGAAACGGGAGCGGCGTGTGCTTGAGGCGCCTGCTGTGCCGCGGTTTGAAGTTATTGATGAGTTGTATGCGGCGGTGGTTCGTGGAGAGATGCCGCTTCATGATGGGCTTTGGGCGCGGGCTACGTTGGAGATTTGTCTTGCGTTGTTGAAGTCGGGGCGGGAGCAGTGTGATGTTGCGATAGGGGGTTGAACACCGAGCGACAAGAACCCGTTGTAGCGATCATGATTCACTACGGAGACAACCCCCCAGGTCATGAACAAACCTGAACCCCCCATCCAAAAAGACTACGTCCCCGCCCGCGAAGCGATCGGCATCCTCGACGTACGCGAGCAGACCTTGTACGCGTACGTAAGCCGCGGCTGGATACGCAGCATCAGGCAGCCAGGCCGCAAGGACCACCTGTACCTGCGCGAAGACATCGAGAAGTTGCGGAGAAGGTCGCTGGCAAGGTCAGGACACGGAGTGGTGGCGGCATCAGCGATGAACTGGGGCGAACCGATCATCCCCTCATCAATCACCGAGATCACGCCGGACGGACCGCGCTATCGCGGCCGGCTCGCACTGGACCTGGCGAGAGGCGGGGCGAGCTTCGAAGTCGTCGCCGAACTCCTCTGGTCAGGTGAATGGCATGAAGAGCCGCCGCGTTGGCGCATGACTTCGCAAACCGCACGAGTACGCAACGTGGCAGGCTCGATGGCGCCGCCGCAGTCGAATGACCAGTTGATGGAAACCTTCGCACTTATTGCGCTTCAGCTCGGCATGTCACGTGGAAGCGTGGAAGAGAGGGTGCGTAGCGGCGCGGTGTTCGTCGCGGCACGCGAAATCATCCAGACGTTCACCGGGTGCTTCGGCTACATTTCCGGTCATCGCCGCTTTTATCCGATGCAGAGCGGGCAAACGATAGCCGAAGGCCTGTTGCGCGCGCTCGCGCTTGATGAGTCGGAAGAGAATCGGCTGGCTCTCGAGAAGATGCTGGTGCTGTTTGCCGATCATGAGCTCACTTCCAGCACATTTGCCGCGCGCGTGACCGCATCAAGCGGCTCGACACTGCATAGTTGCATCACGTCGGCCATCTGCGCCAATTCGGGTGTGCACATCGGGCGGCTGTACAACCGGGTCGACGCATTCCTGGCCCGTGCGTCCGGCAAGGAGCTGCTACTGCGCCGCGCACGACAATTACAGGAGCGGGGAAGTGCAGTGCCCGGGTTCGGACACCCTCTGTACCCCGAGGGCGATCCGCGCGCCTTGCTGCTTCTCGATATCGCGAAGCAGCGCAAGGTGCAATCGAAGCGGCTGGAAGCGATTTACGGCTTTGTCGACGACGCGCAGAAACAGTTGGGCCTGTATCCACGCCAGGAGCTTGCTGTTTTGACGTTAGCGATCGCGATGGGGCTGCCAGAGCGCAGTGCGGGCGCGATCGTGACGCTGTCGCGCACCGCGGGTTGGGTTGCTCATGTGCAGGAGCAGCGGCTGTCGGGGCAGTTGCTGCGTCCTCGTGCAAAGCTGGTGGTTGGTCACGGATGAAACATTCCGACCTATGAGTGCATCTCAATGTACGACGGACGTAGGTTGGGATGCAATCCCAACGTTCACCCTCCGCATAACCGACGGCTATTATCCGGGGTCCGAAGGTTGGGATTTTCATCCCAATCTACATCGCTCCACGCACAAGGATCAAAGCGCGCTATGATCCAAAAATCATCCTCATCTCTACTCCGGCTATCCGCATGAAATCCCAGGACGACGCACAAAGAATTCTCCAGCACTGGCGTGAAGCGGTCCCGAACGATCGCCTGGCGCATCTGGTCAAGGACGCTACGCGCGCACTCGTACGCGCGCTGCAAATGCGCCTGACCGAGCATGCCGTGTCTTTCGGGCATTGGACGTTTCTCCGGATACTCTGGGAATCGGACGGCCTGACCCAGAAGGAACTGAGTGAACAGGCGGGGGTGATGGAGCCCACCACCTTCGCAGCGGTCAAGGCGATGGAAACGCTCGGTTATATCGAGCGCAAACAGCTGCCCGGCAATAAAAAGAAGGTGCATATTTTCCTGACCAAGGAGGGCCGCGCGCTGAAGGCCAAGCTGGTGCCCCTCGCCGAAGAGGTCAATGCAATCAGCGTGCACGGCATTGCTCCCGCGGATATCAACACCGCACGCAATGTCCTGCTCGCGATCATCACGAATCTTGCTGACGATGAGCTCAACGCGGCGGAGGGAAGTCGCCGCATGCCCTCTACACGCGAGCTGTCGAAGCTGTTGACCGAAGGCCGGTAGAGCGGCGCGCCTGCCGCTCCCGCTTTCTACCGAGTAATGAAGCGTCCAGGCTTCACATTGATTCAACAATCAAGATTGATCGTGCCAGGGAAAGTGACTACCTTAGGAGGTGAATTACTTAGATATCTAATTTAATTCGGGGAGATACTGCCTACAGACCAGACGGGCCGCGACAACGCCTGGCTGTAGTGTCATGCAGTAGTTCATAAGAAAGTTGAGGGGACAAAAAATGAACATGAAGAGATTGATCGGCCGCGTACTCGGGCTTTCCATTGCCGCAGCTTTCGCGCTGCCCACCGCTGCGAACGCGCAGGCTTATCCTTCCAAAGGTATTCGCTTCGTGGTTCCTTATGCGCCCGGCGGCCTGCCTGATACGGTCGCACGTGCGGTTGCACAGCGACTGCAAGAAAGCGTAGGGCAGTCGGTGGTGGTCGACAACAGGCCAGGTGGTAACGGCGCAGTCGCCGCAGCGAATATCGCAACATCCCCGGCTGATGGCTATACCTTCCTCGTCACTGACGGTTCGATGATCACCATCAATCCGCTGACAAACAAGAAGCTGCCGTACGATCCGGTAAAAGATTTCATGCCGGTGTCGCTGATCGCCAACTCGCCGCTGTTCCTCGCGGTCCATCCGCGCGTTAACGCAAACAACCTGGATGAATTCATCACCATGGCGAAAGCGAAACCGGGTTCTCTTAACTACGGTTCCTCGGGTATCGGCAGCTCGCACCATCTGACGACTGAGGCGATGAAGGCAGGCCTTGGCATCGAGATGGCGCACATCCCTTACCGCGGTAGCGGTGCGTCGGTGCCGGCGCTGGTGGGCGGTCAGGTCGACCTGGTGTTCGCCGCCTATCCGTCGATGGCCGCGTTTGCAAAGCAGGGTCAGGTGAAATTGCTGGCGACGAATTCGGCCAAGCGTTCGTCGCTGGCTCCGGACGTGCCCGCGATTTCAGAAAAGATTCCCGGCTTCGACTTTGCGGTGCGCGTCATGGCACTCGCCCCGACTGGCACTCCGAAGGAGGCGATTGATCGCATCTCCAGCGAGATCGCGAAGATTGCAAAACGACCGGACATGATCGAACTGATGAAGACCGCGGGTATCGAGATGGTCGGCGGCGGTCCGGCGCAATTGGCCGAATCGTTGAACGGAGAGCGCACTCGTATGGCCGCTGCGGCGAAGGCGGCAAATCTTCAGCCGGAGTAAGGCGTTGTGACGATTTGTGCAGGACGCAGGTGGCTGGCTCCCCTCTCCCGCTTGCGGGTCGCTTGCGGGAGAGGGGAGTTGAGCTGACCCTACCAATTCACGCCGTAGTCTTACGATCCCGCGTCCGCTTCGAAAACAACTCAGCCATAGTACGTCGCAGCCATACATTCCCATGGTCTGTATGAAACCGCTCATGCCAATGCTGTTTCACCGCATACGAAGGCAGCGCAATCGGCGGCGCGAGCAGCCGCACTTTTTCTTGTGACGCAAGGGTCTCGCCGAGCAGTCGCGGGGTAATGACCAGCAATTCGGTTTGCGCCACTATCCGCGCAACCCCCAGGAAACTCGGTACGCGCAGCACTACCTGCCGCTGGTTGCCATGTTGCGCCATCACTTTATCGACGATCGAATGGCCGGTGCCCGACGTGGTGACCACGATATGGCCTTCGGCGAAGAATGCTTCCTTGCTCAGCTTTGCACCGATACGCGGGTGGTCCGCCGCGACAAGGCAGACGAAGTCTTGCGTGAACAAGGTTTGCTGGAAAAATCCCGCCTCCAGATGCGGCATGAATCCCACCGCAAGATCAACATCCCCGGCTTCAAGGCGACGCGGACTGTCGGTTGATATCTTTTCCGCGTTGATATGAACCTTCGGCGCGACCCGGCGCAGATGATTTAGCAGCGTAGGCAGCAGCACCACTTCACTGATGTCAGTCATGCAGATGCAAAACTCGCGGGTCGCATCATGCGGTACGAACTCTGCCCGCACTCCGCGCGCTTTTTCCAGCCGGTCAATCACGTCGCGCAGTTCAGGATAGATTTGCTGCGCATAGGGGGTCGGTTCCATCCCCTGTGAGGTGCGGCTAAAAAGTTTGTCGTCGAAATGTACACGCAGCTTATTGAGGGCGATGCTGGCCGTCGCCTGCGCCATCCCGAGCCTCTCTGCGGCACGCGTGACGCTGCCGGTCTTGTAGATTTCGTCGAATACAGCCAGCCATTCAAGATCGAGCTTTGCCATCTATTGGTGGTCTCCGTGGTAATCACCATTATTGTAAAACGCAATTCCGGGTATTCACCTGATTGGTTGACGAAATACCAGCCAGGCGTAAAGCTGTGCATGCGGCAGCGACCGGAACGGATCGATAACAAGAGTTTTTCAGGAGACGCGAAGTGCAATCATTAAAATTACGACCCATCAGAACAATGATCCTGGGTGTCGCTGCGATTCTTGCCGCAGGTGCTGTACATGCCCAGGATTATCCGAACAAGACCGTACGAATCGTGGTCCCGTTCGCCTCCGGAGGAGGAACGGACACGATGGCTCGTGTGGTGGCCAACGCGTTGCAGAAATCGCTGGGCCAGACCTTCATTGTCGAGAACAAGCCAGGCGCATCGGGCAACATCGGCCTGGAACAGGTAGCCAGGTCGCCGGCCGACGGCTACACGCTGGTCATGATCACCAACAACCTCGCGATCAATCCTTCCCTGTTCCAAAAGGTCGGCTACGATCCGATCAAGGATTTTGCGCCGGTCGCACTGGTGGGCAGCTCGCCGGTAGCCATATCCGTTTCTTCGGGCAGCGAGTTCAGGAGCCTTGCGGACATCATCCGGTACGCCAGGGAAAATCCCGACAAGCTTGCTTATTCATCCTGTGGGAACGGCACTCCGCAGCACTTGGCGGGCGAACTCCTGTTACAGATGACGCAAGCGAAGATGGCGCACGTCAGCTACAAGGGATGCGCTCCCGCCATTCCCGACCATATATCCGGCACGGTACCGATCGCATTCAGCACCATCGCCAACCTGTCGCCGCACATCAAGGCCGGCAAGGCTCGCGGTATTGCTGTCACTGGTTCGAACCGATCCTCGTATTGGCAAGATGTGCCTACCGTCAGCGAGGCGGCAAAGCTGCAGGGCTATAACATCGATGTGTGGTTTGGATTGTTTGCGCCTGCCGGCACACCGAAAGAGGTGGTTGCGAAACTTAACGAGGCCGTCAATGCCGCGATCTCTTCCGCTGATGCGAAACAGCGCATGAGCGATCAGAATTATGAGGCGCATGGTGGTAGTTCCGCGGCATTGGGTGAGCTGGTGAAGCGGGATGTGGCTCGGTATCAGAAGATTATTAAGGATGCGAATATCAAGGCGGATTGATGCGTAGGGTGGGATCCCGCACTGCTTGGTTTGCTCTCTCTCCCGCGACGGGAGAGGGGATGAGTATCCGACTCAGATGTCACCGTAACGCTACTCCCCGCTCGTCCCCGCCGTCTTCGCCGGCTCCTGCTTCGACGTCACATACCCACCCACCAACAGGAATACCGCATTCGCCCAAAATATCGGATAAACCCCAAACGCGGCACCGAGCGAGCCAAACACCAGCGGGACCGAAACCTGCGTGAACTTGTTAACCGTCAGACGCAGACCCAGCGCCTCGCCCGCACGGCCCGGAGGTGAATGGTTGTAGGTCAGTACGATAGACAGCGGTTGTCCGCATCCGAGTCCCAGCCCGAGCATGAAAGAAATGAGCGCGAGAATGTACGGGTTCTGGAATAACGGGAAGAGAAAATATGTCGCGCCCGCCATCAACAGCGACCCAGCCAGCACTCGTTCTTCACTAAAGCGTTTTGCCAGCCTGGGCATCCAGAGGCGCACCACGAATGCGGCGGCGGCCTGCATGCCGATGATCACGCCGATCATCGATGCCTGCAGGCCGATCGAGCGGCCGTAGATGGGCATGTAAAAGTTGAACAGGTCGATACCGCTGATGATCATCCCGCTCGTGATCACTGTATTGCGCAAGGGACGATTGCGCAGCAATTCCTTCACGCCGCCAGGCTCTTCCTCATGTTTGACCTTTACCTTTGCAGGAAGGAAGCTCGAGTAACACAGGAGAAGTATGCATGGCAGGATCACGATCGAGGCCAGCAGGACGAACGCTACCGGATATCCGGCGCGGTCTACAGTGAAGCCGGCAATCACCGGTCCCAGCATGCCGGATACCGCTCCACCGAGGCTGAAAGTGCCGAAGTTGCTTGTGCGATCCTGAGCGGTGCCGAGGGATCCGATCAGGTTGTGGCACGAAACGTGGAAAAAGATGTTCGATATGCCGAGCAGCGCCGCCGCGCAAAACAGCGCCACGAGCGAGGGAAATGCAGCAGGCAGAACCAGTGCGACGGTCATCCCGAATGACCCCAGCACCATCGGCCAGCGCGCGCCGATGCGGTCGGTCACGCGACCCGCATAGACGGCGAGCAGCAGGGGAAACACCGCGTACATCGCGATCAGCATGCCGATGGTGATCGGACTCGCGCCGAGATCAATCGCGGACAGCGAGATCAACACCTTGCTTCCCTTCTGGCCGATCTGGTTCAGCACGGCCATCAGGACGATCAGATAAAGGGTCATGGGACTCCGGGTTCCAGCAATAGTATCGGGCTCTTGTTCTTCACCGGACCGGCAAGCTTGACAGGGCAGCGAACGGGTCCTATTGTAGCAAACGTCCCTGTATACAGACTATCGTTCCGTATACAAGAATCTTATTATTTTGATGATTGCGTTCCCCCGACATGAAAGCCGGCAGAAACGATCCCTGTCCCTGCGGCAGCGGACAGAAATACAAGAAGTGCTGCGGCGTGGTCATTCCGATCGCTCCGCGGCCGGTTGCTTCACTATCAAGACCGGCCACCGCAAGTGCCCGTGAGTGCGGCACATGCACCGCGTGCTGCGATGGGTGGATGGAAGGCACCATCCAAGGCCATGAGATGAAGCCCGGGGTGCGATGTCACTTCGTCACGGAGGGTGGCTGCAGCATTTACGACGAACGACCGGAGTCGCCATGCCGCACATTTACCTGCGGATGGGCGGTGAAAGACAGTCCGTTTCCCGACGAGTTCAAGCCTGACCGTATTGGCGTCATCATCGCTCCCATCCGATGGCGTGACCGGCCGGCCTTTCTCCTGCGCTCCGCGGGACGCGATCCGGACCAACGTCTGCTTGATTGGATGAAGCGGTTCAGCATGCAGACAGGGTTTCCTTTTTTCTATGAAGAGGCCGGAGAAAAGCTTGGGTTTGGGCCGCCTGCGTTTCAGCAGGATATGGTGATGCGTGCGCAGCGTGGGGAACCGATGTGGTGATGGTAGAACGCAGGTTGGGATGTAATCCCCACCTGCGTTCAACCCGACATCCGCATCACTTCGCGTCGAAGTACCCTGACTCGATAGAACGCAACCACAAGCTGCCCACCACCTTGATGCTGTCCTGCGTGAACAGGTAATGCTGGAAGTCCTGCACGCGCACCACCCGATACTTGCGTGCGTGCGGCTCCATGACTTCACGATGCGCATCAACCGTTTTCGGTGGAATCGCTTCGTCAAGCGTGCCGTTCATTTCAAGCACCGCAACATCCTTCAACGCCGCAGCCGGGAAGCTTGGCTCAATCATCGCGCGCATGAAATTGCTGAAGCCACCCTTGCGTTCTTCAGGCGAAAGGGAGTCGGACAGCCACAGGCGCAACGCAGTCTCGGACAGTGCTGCGACGTTGAACTGCATCGGCGCATCTTCGGCGCTCTTGAAACGCGGGCCTTTCAGCGCGCCCTGCCACCAGCGGTTGCGGGTCTCATCATCAAGCGATTTGGTGTAGTACTTGAAGTCGTCGAGGCCGCGTTCGCGCAGGCGTAAGGCGGTCGGCGTGTAGGAAGTTTTGAAGTCGCCGTTCCTGGCCCTGCGATACACATAAGCCAGGCCCGAGCTGCTGGTGCCCCATCCGAGATAGCCGTCCGGCTTCAACTGGTTCGCCAGCGGATAGAGGAAAGCGCCGCCGGTCGACATGCCCCAGTACAGCAGGTAAGTCTTCTTGCGTTCGCTCTTAGGCACGACATGCTCGATGGCTTTGCGATAACCGGTGATGTAGGTGATCGGGGTCGCCGCCAGCATCTGCTTGTAGAGTTCCGTGCCTTCCTTGGGGAAGCGATACACGTCGCTGTCGCCGGACGTCGCGGGTTTTCCGCCGCCGGTCTTGATCTCGAAATCGGCCGCGGTCCACGGCGCTTTCTGTTCGCGATTGAAAATCGGCATGCGTGTTTCGAGCGGAATGTCAGACCACGAACCGGACTCATCTTTCGCGAAGAAATTCCAGCGGCCTACGCGGGTAAGGGCGACGAAAGTGACGCCGCGCTTGGCCAGCCAGACGCCCGGTCCTTCCTTGCCGTCCGGCGTTTCGAGAAAGTCCATTGCATATTCGCTGCCGGGTTCGCCGCCCACCACCACGACCTTGCGGCCCTTGTGCATGCGCGGCTTGCCTGGTGTGAGGGTGACCACCACCTGGGTGAACTTCTGGCCGTGCGATTCGAAATCGATGTAATCGACTTTCTTGCGGTAGTCGCTCGTTTCCGGATAATCGTTCGCGCCGAGGATAGCCGAGATCCCCTCCTTGCCGAACGTTCCTTTATCCGCCGGCAATTGCCAGTTGTCCGCAGCTGCCTGCCCGCAGGTCAGGTACAGCGCAGCGGACAACACTAATAAGCGTCGCAACATGTCTCTCTCCTTGTCGTTGTAAAAACTGTTCGGAGCATTCTAGCAATGCAATCGATACGCAGCGCAAAAACGGGACTGTGTTCCGTATACAGGAACCAGCGGCACTGCGCGTTCCGATATGATGAACCGCGCACTGGCGCGGCGTTATTTCCCCTGAACTGTGCTTAGATTAGATGCGCGGGAGCGAACATTCATAAAAACAGGAGGAGACGATGAAGTTGTTTTTCCGATTGGCGTCAACAGTATTACTGGTAGCCGGCATAGCCACGAGTACCGGATTGCGAGCCCAGGCCGTGGATCCGGCTGCATTGGCCATGTACGACGGCGCCGACCGTGAGCAGCGCCTGCTGGAGGGGGCGCGAAAAGAGAATGGGTTGATGATTTACACCTCGCTCACGGTCGAGGATATTAATGCGATCGCTGCCGCCTTCGAAAAGAAGTACGGCATCAAACCGAAAATCTGGCGCGCCGGTTCGGAGAAGGTGGTGCAACGCATTACCACGGAGGCACGTGCGGGTCGGTTCGAATACGACGTGGTGGACACCAACAGCCCCGAGCTGGAATTCCTGCGCCGCGAGAAGCTGTTGCAGAAGGCGCACTCGCCATACTTTGCGGACCTGATTCCGCAAGCCGTTACGTCGCATCGCGAATGGGTCGGCACCAGGCTCAACATGTTCGTCCAGATGTACAACACTAACCTGGTGAAGAAAGAAGACCTGCCCAAGTCGTATCAGGATCTGACGAACCCGAAATGGAAAGGGCGGCTCGGGATCGAGACCGAGGACACCGACTGGTTCAGCACCGTCGTCAAGGATATGGGCGAGGAGAAGGGCCTCAAGGTGTTTCGCGATATCGTCGCGACCAACGGCATGTCGGTACGCAAGGGCCACACTCTGCTCGCCGGGCTGGTGGCGTCGGGTGAGGTGCCGTATGCGTTGACAGTCTATAGCCACGGTGCCGACAAGCTCAAGAACAAGGGTGCGCCGGTGGATTGGCATATGGTCCCGCCGGGAGTGGTGCGCGTCAACGGCATGGCGCTGGCGAAGAAGCCCTCGCATCCGCACGCCGCTGCGTTGTTCTATGACTTCATGTTAAGCGAGGGGCAGGCCATTCTTGCCAGGGGTGACTATCTGCCATCGAGTCGCAAGGCTGGTTCGCTGGC
>JBBWZW010000508.1:0-10052 GCA_039649305.1 Burkholderiales bacterium | reverse complement strand
TGGCAAGGATTTCATAGCGCCATCAGTCAGGGCTCCACCGCTCACGGAAGAACTTCCATCATCACACGCTCGCTGCATAATGCTGGCAAGCAACTTTACGTGGACATGAGCTTTGCGGTTATAAGACACCAGGCCGGGGAAACGATCGGATCTACAGCGGTTGCGCGCGATGCCACGGAGCGGTATCTGGAGGAAAAAAGACTTCGGCAGCAGCTCGCCGCATTAACGGCAAAGCCATCGAAATAGAAAGGGGCACCCTGGCGACTGTCCATGGCTATAAAGTGCTTGCTATCAGGGGACGCGGCAAACTCGTCGACACCGGGATCGCCAAGTGGGGCAAGGTTTTCCGCGGTGCCGGCCTACAGCCGGAATATGCGGGAACCGGCACCCGTCCTTTCCTTCACATTCCCCGAGCGGACAATGTCCCTCATTGAGCTGCTGCCCGGGGACACTTCAGCCGATCTGGTCAACGCCTTTGCCACAGCACGCATAGCGCACGATCCGGGTGAGCGTCGAGATTAGCGGCAATATTTTCTACGTCGCCTCAGTCCTGTCGAATTTCGTTCCCTCGGCTGTTGTAGGAAATTGCCTACGCGCACCGCCGTTTTCCGAACGCGTATTCATCCTTTCGCTGATATCTATCCGACAACCAAATTGACATAATTCAATTGTTGATCGCCGATAAGAAATGCCCACGAAGCGATCACTTTAATGCTCACGTTTAAGAAAACACAAAAGGGAAAATCGCCATGCTGACTATGCAACCGTTGGAAACCAAATCCTCTTCGATTCCGACTGGGACACCACCTGTTGCGGGTAGCGGCTGGCAGCGTCACCGCAAGCTGTGGTCGAACCTGAAAGAAGTCTGTGACCAGTTGTCCATTACTGCTCCGGCTTCCGTGTTAGACGAAGCAACGCTTTTTCAGCACGTCCAGTTCAAGGCGGGACAACGCATCCACACGATCGGCCAGGCATTCGACATGCTCTACGTCGTCAATTCCGGTTTCCTGAAGACGGTCATGGTGGACGAGTCCGGGAATGAACAGATTCTGGCGTTTCCGATGAAGGGTGACTTGTTTGGCATCGACGGCATCCACAGCAAACAGTTCACCTCCGAAACGGTGGCATTGTCCGAGTGCGACGTTATCCTCGTCCCATTCAAAACATTTACTGCACTGGGACGCATGCACGGTGATCTGGAAACGGCGATCTATGGCGTGATGAGCCGTGAGCTGGTGCGGGAACAAGCGATGATCAGCTCGTTGGCCACCCTGAGCGCGGAAGCGCGCGTCGCACGTTTTCTGGCCTTCCTGTCGGAGCGATATACCCAGATGGGCTATTCGGGCACGCAGTTCAATCTGCGCCTGACTCGTCATGAAATCGGAAATTATCTCGGACTGACGCTGGAGACCGTAAGCCGCACGCTGTCTGCCTTCAATGCAATCGGACTGATCTCGATCGAACAAAAATCCGTTGTTCTCAATGACCTCCCTGCGCTGAAGACGCTGCGTCGCCTCCCTCCGTCCCAGACACGTTCGAAGATGAAAGAAGAGAAAGAAGCGGCGCAGCTGGCTGAAGCATGATCGGCGCGGCGGATAATCATCCGCCCGAAACTAAGGATTAGCGCTTGAAAACGTCACTGATTCAGGGAACACAAGCTGCCACACTGGATGCGGTGCTGTTTAGCACCGTAGACATTGCGCACCACACATTGGCGACCGTGTGGAATGAGAAAAAACTCATCGGACTGCGCAATGAAGACGGTGAGGTTTATCGTGCGATCGGAACTGCAGGAATTACCAAATTCATTTATGTGATCAGGCAATTGCGCAAGCTCGGATTCACACGTGAGATTGCCGACGTCGATGAGACCCAGCAGGGATTCCACGCAATTCTCAGTGCGCCCGGCGCATAAGAACCCGCAGGAATAATGTGATGCTCGCGCTCTTGCGATACGTCAAGTGATGCAGCCTTCACGCGCGAAACTTTAATTCACGCAACTTCTCCTACTCATATCTTTTTCAACATAGGAATATCTCGTGCAAAAACTTTTACCCGCTCTTATCGCTGCTTGCTTTTCGGTGACCGCCTTTGCCCAAAGCGTTGCACCAACTACCGCAGCTGACGTCAAAGCCCAAGGCAAAGTGGATCAGGCCATTATTAAGGCAGAGACGAAAATCGACAAAGCGTTGACCAAGGAAGCCGAAGCAAACATTGATGCCGATGCAAAAGCCGATAAGAAAAAACTGAAGGCACATAGCAAGGCACAAAAAACGATCAACAAAGCAACTGCCGACGTAGCAAAAAAAGAAACCGAAGCGCAAGCCAAAGCCGCAAGAGCAAAGTAAGCGAATTGCGTCGCCGTAATACGCCGCCAGACGAATGTTGGGATTAGCAGCCCAACATTCATGCTCTGCACATCGGCTTTTACGTGGGCGGCGAATGTTGGAAATGGAATTCGACCCGCGTCGATCCCGACCTGCGTCGTATTGGCGCATGCATTCGCGGGGATGACATGCATGATGTAAACCGGAATATTTAGGTGAGAAGAACCGGCCTCTCAATTCTCGCAGACTCCCCTCCCCTAAACAGCATTCAAAGTGCCAAACCGCCCTCTTCGGTTACTGCATCGAATGCAGGCCAATCATGTTGCCCTCAGTATCGATGATCAACGAGATAAAACCGTATTGGCCAATAGAGAATTTTTCCTTTTCCACCTTGCCGCCCGAACTCGCCGCCTTCGCTGCTTCTACTGCGCAATCTGTGCAACTGAAGTAAACCAGGACACTGTTTGCGCCTGAAGAAAAACCAGGCATCCGAACCAGGGCGCCCGATGCACCAGGCCGCTCTGATTGCATCGGGAAAGCCAACATTTCTATTTCCGCGCCATCGAGCTTTTCAAGTCCAACGCCGAACACGCTCTCATAGAACGCCTTCGCGCGCTCCATGTCCTGAACGTAGATTTCGAACCAAGCTACGGGGTTGTTATCCATCGAGAACTCCTGTCAGAGCCAGAACGTAGGCCGGCCGTCCAAATTGGAGCGGCCCTCGCAAGCCGTCGACACAGTAAACATCTTCCGTCGCTTCAAATTGAGGGCCGGTCCGGTGAAATATCCGGGCTAGAGATCAACAATCATCTCAAATCCGCCATATATCATCCGCTTCCCATCAAATGGCATGGATTCGGGCTTCATCATTTCGGCCATCCGTGGGTCCTTCATCACCTTGTCGTTGACTTCGTCGCGGTGAGCGCGCGATTCGTACACGATCCACGAGAACACGACTGTCTCGTTGGATTCAAGATTCACGCTTTGGGGGAACGAGGTAAGCTTGCCGGGCTTTACATCCTCGGCAATGCACTCGCGGAATTCCAACGCGCCATGCTCGCGCCAGATTGCGCCACATTTGGACGCTATCTCGCGATAGGTCTCCACATTTGTTTTCGGGAGCGGTAGTACGAAACCATCTACATAGGCCATGACATTCTCCTTAAGTTTAAGTTTTGATTCGGTGCATGAATCCTCAGCTTACTCATGCGAACTTTCCTGTGCCACCATCAGCTGGCGCACCGGCCGTACTTCCACGCTGCCATATTTGGCAGGGGGGATTCCACTGGCAATGCGAATTGCCTCGTTGAGATCCGCCGCGTCCACCAGGTAGAAGCCGGCGAGCTGCTCCTTGGTTTCCGCGAATGGACCGTCATACAGGGATACTTGTCCGTTGCGGACCCGCACCGTCGTGGCGGTGTGTGTCGGATGCAGGGGTTCGGCGGCAAGCATTCGCCGGCTTTCCACAAGTTGCTGAGCGTATTCGGCGCAGGTCGCGTCAGGGCAAGCATTCCAGTGCTCCTGGTCGAGATAGACGAGACAAAGATATTTCATTGCGGCTCCTCGTGGTCAGTCTTATTTTCGCGTTGCGGTGTCGGTACGATTCATCGGGATCAGATTGGGATCGGTTCGCCGTTGACGATCCATGGCGTGCCGAACCGGTCGACCAGCATGCCCCATGACTTTGCCCAGAAAGCCGGCTGCATGGGCATGGTCACAGTGCCGCCATCGGACAGCGCGCCAAAGACGTGTTGTGCCTGCTCGACGGTGTCGTAGTTCAAGGTCAGCGACATGCCCTTGATGCCTTCATAGGGCATGACCGACGGGCAGTCACCCGCATAGAGAATGCCGTTACCGTCCAGCACCAGGCACGCGTGCACAATTCGCTGACTCTGATCTTGGGGTGTCTGATCCGCCCACGGCGTGTCGGCGTTGCGCACGACTGTTTCCAGCTTGCCGTGGAGGGCGCGCTCGTAGAAGCGCATTGCACCCTCGCAGTTTCCGTTAAAGGAGAGATAGGCGATCGGTTGGGGCATGGCAGTTTCCTTTCTGTCAATTGTCGTCGGTGCGGGGCCGGGATGGTCTCCGTATACACTTGTCGAACGGCGCAGAGGGAATTCGACAGCCCCCCAAAAGTTTTTTATATGGCGTTCATCCCTGCAACTCGGCAAGCCGCCGGCGCAGGAAGCGCCGCTCCGGCTCCTGCTTGGCAAGCGCCAGGGCTTTCTCATAGGATTCGCGCGCCGCGGCCAGAGCACCGATACGGCGGCATAGGTCCGCCTTTGCCGCGTGCGCCAGATGATAGGCACTCAACGTGTCCTGGCGCAGCAGCGCTTCGATGAGTGCCAGTCCGGCCTGTGGACCGTCACGCATCGCTACCGCCACCGCGCGGTTCAGTTCGACGATGGCCGAAGGCTCAAAACGCAGCAGCGCTTCGTACAACCCGACGATTTGAGGCCAGTCGGTGTCTTCGGCGCGCATGGCCCCGGCGTGCACGGCAGCAATCGCTGCCTGTAGCGTATAGGTGCCGAAACGGCGCGACAGCAAGGCTTGCTCGACTAATGCGCAGCCTTCGGCGATCAGTGCCGTATCCCAACAACTGCGGTCCTGCTCGTCGAGTGGAACAAGATCGCCTTCAGCCGTGACCCGCGCGGCCCTGCGCGACTCGTGCAACAGCATCAGCGCGAGCAGGCCCGACACCTCCGGCTCGGGAAGCAGTTCTTGTAGCAGGCGCGCCAGACGGATCGCTTCGGCGGATAGATCGGACCGCAGGACCCGGTCGCCCGACGAGGCAGAATAACCTTCATTGAACACCAGGTAAATTACGCGCAGCACGCTTTGCAATCGCCCTGGCAATTCATCAGCGCCCGGCACCTGGTACGGGATACGGGCATCGCGGATCTTGGCCTTGGCCCGCACTATGCGTTGTGCCAATGTCGGCGCGGCAAGCAGGCAGGCATGCGCGATTTCTTCGGTCGCGAGGCCGCATACTTCGCGCAGTGTCAGAGCGACCCTGGTCTCATCCGAGAGGCTCGGGTGACAGCAAATAAAAATAAGACGCAGCCGGTCATCTTCCAGTTCTTCCGCTGGTTCCGCCTGCTGGGAATCGTCGACCATGTTTTCGGCAACTTCGGCAACGTCGTCCCACGGAGTGAAGCGGCGTTGACGGCGCAGTTGGTCGATCGCTTTGTAGCGGCCAGCGGACACCAGCCAAGCGACAGGATTGTCGGGAACACCATCGCGAGGCCAACGTTCGGCTGCCGCCATGAAGGCATCGTGCAGCGCTTCCTCGGCAAGATCGAAACTGCCGAGCAGGCGAACCAACGTCGCAAACACGCGACGTGCATCATTACGATAGATGCTGTCCAATTTACCAGTGAGCATGGCGGGTATGCCGACCGAATGGTCCGAAAAGGTGTGTCTTCCACAAAGAGGATCCGTGGTGACAAGTGTAAGCCACTTCCGCAGGATGACTGGCATTTGTCTTTTTGCGCCTGGGATCTCGACGGAGTTTTTGTGCGCGACCTTGCTCCTGAAGAGGATGACGCTGACCTTCGGGGAGCGCTTGCGCGCCGCGACGTGTTGGCTCCGTTCGAGCGCACGCCGGATGTCGCTAATCGGAATGCAGTGATCATTACCGCTCGTCCGATACAGGATGCCGAAAGAACCCGTCGCTGGTGGACACGGCACTTTCCATCACTTCCGATTCACTTCCGCGACGATCGCCACTACGGAACCTCGCGAGAAGAAGTCGCGCGATATAAGGCGGATACGGCAGTAGCATTAGGCGCCACGCATTTCGTCGAGGGCGATCTGCATATCGCAAGATTGATCGCGCTGCAGGCGCCGTTACTGCGAGTACAGTGGTTTAACCATAAAACACAGGCGACGGTCTCAATCGCAGCGTGGACAACGCAGGATGCCGGCTTGTCGGCTCATGATGAGCGGCCGAAGACGGTGGCCGCGTGACGTTGTGACGAACCGACGAGCGATGCCGCTAAAAGAGTGATGCAGGCATTCAATTCCAGCACTTCTTCGATCAATGCCGAAGAAGCGTGCGACAGCGCAGAAAAAATCTCTTTGTCAAAAGGCCAGCCAGCGAGGAAGAACAGGCCGCCGCATAGGGTCAGGATGACAGCGGGCATCGCCAGAATCGCGGACCGGCAGGAATAAATCTGCCTGATTCGCGGCACCAGAAAAACAAGGAATCCTATCCATAATATCGCGGCGGCGAGTCGGATAATGCGCTCTGCCGATGCCCATAATTCCGAACTCCCTATTTCGTCGATCTCAATTTCACGTAGCGCAAATGACAACGTCAGCAAAGCGAGGCCTGCATGAACAGTGAAATCCAGCGCAGATTTCTTCAAACGAAACGCCCGTTCACTATGCAAGACACTGGCAAGCAGCAGGAAAATCGCCTGAGCGATTTCAAGCAGGCCGTTCTCTTTTGCTATCAGCGGATCGTTTTTCCACAAAAAGTAAGAAGCAACGGGAACTACCAGCAGTACGGCGACCAGCGACGGCAACCGGGGGGGCGGCGAACAAGGATGGCCGCGCAAAGAATCGAGATTCATGTACTTTTAGTTTTTCGTGCGGCTGCCACTCTACCGAAAATAGTCCTGCTTTGATTGAAAGGTGAATTCCAGCCGAAGTCAGGCTCACTGACTTTTTTGCAGCATTACTGAGATGGTGTCAGTGCCTCTTTTTTCAATATTGAGGTGGGGCCGAAAGGTAGCCCCGCGATCGGGTGTGCGATGATATCGCCGAACTTCAATGCAAAGCTTGCGGTACGACAACCACGCACCAGGAATATGAATGAACAAAACACCACCAAACATCCCACCATCGCTATGCCTACGGTCCTGAGTGTCCGAGGCCTGAGCTTCCGTATCCCGGAGCGCGAACTGTTTTCCGACTGGTCGATTGCAATCCCTGCCGGAGTCACATTGGTTCGTGGCGGTGAAGGACGGGGCAAAACTACTCTGCTCCGATTGCTTGCGGGCGATCTGTCCGCTGATGCCGGGCACCTGCAGATCAACGACATCCGCCAGCGCCGGCCGGAAGCGTACCAGCAGCAGGTTTTCTGGGTCGATCCGCGCTCGGACGCCTTCGATCAGCTAACACCCGCCGCTTACCTCAAGTCACTTCACAAGCTCTATTCGACATTCGACGAACGGGTCCTGGATGACCTGATAATAGGCCTGTCGCTGGAGCCACACGTGGACAAACAGCTCTTTATGCTGTCCACCGGCTCGAAGCGCAAAGTCTTCCTGGCGGCAGCGTTCGCTTCGGGTGCGACAGTTACGCTGCTGGACCAGCCGTTCGCCGCGCTCGATAAAGTGTCGAGAGATGTCGTAATGGCGCATCTGGAGCGCGCGGCGGGCGACCCTTGCCGCGCATGTGTGGTCGGGGATTACGAGGCGCCGGGCGACGTGCCACTGGCGGCGATCATCGACCTGGGCGACTGAACGCAGCTTTTATCGGGTGTATTTACTTCGTGGCGCATGGGCCATTGGATGTGCAGGGCACGAATGTTGGGATTCGCGCGCGCGCCGATCCCAACATTCCGGTCCTCGTGGGACCGACGCCTTCTGCGCGGTGCGGTGGTGTTTCATTACTTCACGCTGGCGGATCCGTAAATCTCGGCCAGTCTCTGACGCACCCGTTCCTGCACTGCCGGATCGCTCAGTCCCAATTGATCGGTAGTCTGAATCAAATGCTCCTTGCACCAGGTCGGCCAGCCGAATGCATCGTCGTCGAGCGCAAACCAATGGGTCGGCTTGCGCCGCTCTACATCGCCCCAGATTTGCATGCCGCGCGACATGGTGTCGAACTCCGTTTTCACTATTTTCGGATGCAGGAAAGTCGAGCCGATCACCCGGTCTCTCAGCGAAGTCGAAAGTTCGAACTTCGCCTCGTTAAACCCGAGTTCGCGAACCCACGTGGTCGACAAGACTATATTCAGGTCCGGGTAAGGCGCGAGCAAGTCTTCGAGTATCGGCATCCATTCAAAAAATGTGCGGCCAGGCGTCTTGATGTACATGCCCCGGGTGCGATGGCGAAACACATTGCCGTCGTGCAGAACGGCGTCATAGTCCAGATAACAGATCTTCATCGGTAAAGTTTGCGGCAAAGGGTGCAGTATCCATCAATTCTGATGAATAGAGAACAAGGCGATACCTCTGATTCGGTGGGAACTTCCGGGTCGATTATGTTTCTCGACGATCGCCTTTGCGGCGCTCCACGAAATCCCAGCCTATTTCCTTGCGAATTTCCTCTGCATCATGCAAAGGCGAGCGTGCATTCTGCCGGCGTTCGCCCTGGCGACGCTCCATGTACTCCCGTACTTTCTCCTTGGCTTCTTTAGGCTGTTCCATGACAGGTGCTCCGGTTGGCACATCAAGGACGGCGTTTTCGAAAGGTGGATGCATAAGAACCCGCGCAGCAATAAGTTGTGCATTTTTGCTGGCCGTAGCGGGCGCACTGCAGAGAGCCTGACTTGTTTCGTCGCTCGCGAACGTGTTGCCCGCCCCTGGCAGTGCATCCCGCGACGACCGCCAAAATGCACAACTTATTACTGCGCGGGTCCTAAGCCTAGTCCTACAATGCATTTCATGCAAGACCATCTATCCTTCGAGTATCGGCATCCATTCAAAAAACGTGCGGCCGGGCGTCTTGATGTACATACCCCGGGTGCGATGGCGAAGCACATTGCCGTCGTGCAGGACGGCGTCATAGTCCAGATAACAGATCTTCATCGGTAAAGTTTGCGGCAAAGGGAGCAGTATCTTCCAATTCCCGTGGCAAGCCAAACCGTGGGCGCGGAGCGTGGGTTGGCGATGAGGGACGTGGGACTGAGCATTCATTCCGTCACTCACTTGCTGAATGCTCAATAGTTCAACCGACAGTCCTCACGAAAAAACGGCGGCGTGAGCCGCCGACTATCATTTGCGGAGATCTATCGTTCTTGTGAAGCTGGCCGAAACCCACTCGTTCGTAAGTATAAGCGTCTGGATTTCGTTGTTCTCTATCTTCCGGCGCGAGAACCTTCCAATCAGCGGCTCATCAATATTGTCCGTTCCCATGACGGTGCGGGCGCCGGTCCATTGCGATCCTTTCAATCGACCCTTGTAAATTTCCGCGACCTGTCCAGTATCGTCCTTGACGATAATCTCCAGCAATCCATCCTTGGAGATGGCTGTACCCCTGGTCTCAAGCCAGCCGGACATCGTTGCGGTTAGCACTACCGCCTTCCATGGTTTCGATTGAGCCATGGCAGTCAGACTGAACAAGGCCATGGCGACAGCAGCGATAGTCTTTTTCATATTCATTCCAAAGCCACCAAGGTGAAGGAAGCGCTTCCGCCAGCGGGGATCACTCCTGAAACGCGGGATTGCCCATCGACCGTCAACTTAGCCGACGCGGAAGAAATCTCGTATGTACCCACATTGTCTGGTACCACGAGACCCCTGAGTGTCAGAGTATAAGTCCCCGTACGCAAACGGCCAATCGCGCAATTGCTTGCTGTGACCGTCACTTCATACGGCGATCGCGACGCCGCTTGCAGCATAGAAGCAGTGTCGTCCCATAGGCCTTGCACTTCAGCGAAACTAGTCTTCCCGGCGCGTGTTCACTCGTTATAACGAGCCCGTACCATGTACGCATACGAAGAGCGACCTACCGTAAATATCAATCCACTGGGCTCGGTATTGAGCCGGGTGG
>JBBWZW010000482.1:0-3411 GCA_039649305.1 Burkholderiales bacterium | reverse complement strand
GGCACGAGGAAGGCCCTGATCTCTTTCGGATCCGGCATCTTCGTCGCATCGTCCGGGTCGTTGGGAGGCGCTACCGCGATCAGCCAGGGCTTGCCATTCATCGCAGCCAGGCACTGGGTCACGCTCAGGTGGCGCGTAATCAGCCGGAAATCCCGGTCGGCGCGCTCCAGGGTCATCATATAAAAGCGCGGTATGCCGCGGTTCAGGTCGAGCTGCGCATCTTCTTTGTCGTATGGTTTGCCGTCGATGGTCGAGCCGATCACTTGTCCGTACGGCGCGAACGCTTCCGCGGTTAGCGGCAGGACAGGCAGGTCGACGGTCTCGACTGCGATGTTTGCGGTGCTACTGGTGTCCATCATGTTGTCATCCTTTGGGTGGAATTATTGGAGGGCCTCAAACGAATCCCTGGGTAACAGCAAGAACCACGCCTGCGCGCGTTCAAAGCACCTGGCACACGTCTGAAAACTCGAAACGCGGCAGGCGACCGAACACTTTCTCGGGGACGCCGCGGCCCAGGCTGCAGATGAAGTTGCATTTGATTGAGGTGCCGGCGAAAAACTCAGTGTCGACCATGCCGGCATTGAATCCCGACATCGGCCCGGTATCGAGGCCGAGCGCCCGCGCTGCGAGAATGAAGTAGGCTGCTTGCAGCGTGCCGTTCCTGAAGGCGGTTTCCTCGGCCATTGCTGAGCTGCTTGTGAACCATGACGCTGCATTTTTCTGATGCGGGAACAGGTACTCCATCTGTTCGTAAAATCTCGTGTCGTAGGCAAGCAGGGCGACGACCGGCGCCGCCATCGTTTTTTCCAGGTTGCCGCGAGACAGGGCCGGAGCCAGCCGCTCTTTTGCTTCTTTCGTCCGCAGGAACACAACCCGCGCAGGAGAGCAGTTGGCGCTGGTGGGCCCCATTTTCATCAAATCGAAAATCTCTTTCAGCGTGTCGATGCCGACCTCTTCGCCGGTCCATCCGTTATGCGTCCGCGCCTCCCGAAAAAGCAGGTTCAGGCCGGCCTCGTCGAGCCTGCTGATGCGTTCTTTCAACTGCATGTTGATCTCCCATAGCGATGTGCGTGCGATGACTTCCAGTGTTCCCTGCTGCACACCGTGATTGAACCCTTCTTGAATAGCAGCTTTTGTACCAGCGGAGAATGGCGTGTTTGCCGCGCTGTTGCGGTGCGCCGTTGCGCCACCTGCCTCTTTGGAGTGCGCCGGCACGCACATTCCGCCTTTGCGCCGGGATGCGGGTTGACGCTTGCCCGCGTAGTTCACATGCGCAGGAGTCTCTCCGCGTTACCGTGCAACATTTTCTTCTTGTCTGCCTCACCGACGGGGATACTGTCCATGAAGTGCATCGCATCGACGTTCGAGGCCCACGGGTAGTCAACTGAAAACATGATGTGGTCGACCCCGAGTTCGAGCATGCAGCATTGCAGGGCGGGAAAGGAGAAATTGCCGCTGGTGGTGATGTAGAAATGCTCGCAAAAATACTCGCGCACGGTGCGCGCCATGGGCGCCTCCCTGGCCATGATATCGTTGGCGCGCCAGAGCGAAAACGGCAATCCTTCACCGAGATGGCCGAGGATGATCTTCAGCTTCGGGTACGTGTCGAAGACTCCGCTCAATATGAGCCGCAACGCCTGCGTCGCGGTTTCGACGCCAAAGCCCCAGCCGGCACGGATCAGCGCCGGGTATTCCTTGTAATAGACGTCGACCACTGCCGGATGCGGTACCGACGGATGGATGTACAACGGGACGTCCAATGCGGCCGCTCTTTCGAAGATCGGCCAAAACTTCTTGTGGTCGATGAATTCGCCGTTGGTCAGTCCATGGATCATCGCGCCCTTGAAGCCGAATTTCCCTACGATGCGCTCGAGTTCGTCGGCCGCACCCTGCGGGTCGGGCGTTGGCAGCACGCCGAACGCGGCGAAGCGGTCCGGACGGCTGCGCACGGTTTCATGCAGCGCGTTGTTGATCCAGCCGGCCATCTTCACCGCGCCTTCCGCATCCAGCATCTGTGTTGCCGGGGACGTATGTGACAGCACCTGGACATCGATGCCGGCCTCATCCATTTCACGCAGGCGCAATTCACCCAGGTCAAGCAGGCGCCTGATGATGAACTCGGGCTGCGACCCCTTGACCGCCTTGAATACTTCCACCCAGTCAGGGTGCGCGTAGTGCTCTTCCAGCGCGATGACGCGCGTACCGCTCTTGCTTGCCATGGTTTCTCCGAAAAAGTTTGCGACCGCTCAGGCGGCGGCGAGACCCATATGTTTGAGCATCGCCTTTGCCAGCGGCGACTCGGCGTCGTACAGGCTGGCGACGCCTTCGAAATGGTTGCTGTCCCGCAGGGGCAACAGCGTCTGGCTGTGCCCCGTCTCTTCCAGAGCAGCGGAAAAGCTCAATGCATGGCGCTGGAATTCCGGGCTTTCCCTGTCGCCATAGTTGACAAGGATCGGGCAATGCACGCGGTCCAGATGGCGCATCGCGCTGAGTTCATCCTCTTCCTCGGCGTTCAGCTTCACATAGTCGCTACGGGCACTGAGCAACACCGGGCGCAGGTCGTACATGCCGCTGATGCAGGTGCCGCTCTTGAAAACCGACGCCGGCAGTCCGAGCTGGCGCCAGTCGGTCGTCAGCAGCACACTGGCCAAATGGGCGCCGGACGAGTGGCCGACGAGGTGGATCTGCTGCGGGTCTCCGCCAAACGTGACCGCGTTCCGGTAGAGCCAGACCACGGCTCGCCGCAACTGCCCGACCATGTGTGGCAATCGGAACTCGCCCGGCGTCGCGCTCAGCGTGCCGAAGCGCGCGCCGACGAAGTGGGCGCCTTTGCCGACCACGGTTTCCGCGAAATAGATGAATGGATCGCCGGGCTGTGCCATCCAGCGGCCGCCGTGAATATAGAGCACGACCGGCGCACCGCTGCGCCCGGCCTGGACGATCTCCAACGTTTCGTCCTCGGTAGGGCCATAGCTCTCGACGATGCATTGGTGGCGGGTGCGCACTTCGGCGCTGCGCTGTTCATTGCGGGTGTGCAGTTCCTTGCCGTTCTTTGCCCAGGCCATCTGGTCATAGGCCTGGTCCAGCTCCGGCTGCGTATGGTCCAGGAATACCTTTTCCGTGGTGGTCGACATGATGCTTCCTCAGTGTGTAAATGCGCGTCGGTGTTTATTCTGTCGGCTGGGCGGGTGCGGTCGTCCGCCCGGTCTCGCATCGAACTGAACCTCATGACGAACACGGTCGTGCAATTCCATGTTCAATGCAGAGCGATGCACAGCAAGCTCTGTGCCAAATACGATCGCCGCTTCAAGCATCAACAAAGGAAGCGGAATCGGCAGAAGGCGCTGCACCGCTTCATCGCGGTGCGCCCGGCTGATTACCTTGGTGCGTCCCGGCCCCGGTATCGTCCGA
>JBBWZW010000423.1:0-9630 GCA_039649305.1 Burkholderiales bacterium | reverse complement strand
GTTTCGCACATCTCGTCGCTTTCGAAGAATAGCACCTGGGCGCAGCCTTCGCCTGCGTAAATCTTGGCGGGCAACGGCGTGGTGTTGGAGAATTCCAGCGTCACGTATCCTTCCCATTCCGGCTCGAACGGCGTGACGTTGACGATGATGCCGCAACGCGCGTAAGTCGATTTGCCGAGGCAGATGGTGAGCACGCTGCGCGGAATGCGGAAGTACTCAACAGTACGCGCCAGCGCGAAGGAGTTCGGCGGGATGATGCAGACGTCACCCTGGAAATCGACGAATGATTTTTCATCGAAATTTTTCGGATCGACTATCGTGCTGTTGATGTTGGTGAAGATCTTGAATTCGTTGGCGCAGCGGATGTCGTAGCCGTACGACGACGTACCGTAGCTCACGATCTTGTGACCGTTTGCAACCCGTACCTGGCCCGGCTCGAACGGCTCGATCATGCCGGTTTCCTGCGCCATGCGGCGTATCCACTTGTCGGATTTGATACTCATTTTTTCGTTTCTGTCCCGAAATATGCTGAATGGCTGCGATTTTACCCGAATGTGGCGCACCCTCGGCGAAATCACGGCTGAACGGCGCATCGTGATGAGCCCTACGGCCTTCCTTACCAATTCGTCATTGATATAGGGATTCAATTTCGGCCGCATACCCTTTGTAGATACTCGCACGACGCACCTTCATGGTGGCGGTCACTTCTCCGTCGTCATGATCGAGTTCCTTGGTCAACAGATGGAAGCGGCGGATATGCGACACCTGCGCAAGCTGTCCATTGGCACGATCGATTTCAGTCTCGATCAGCTTGCGTATCTCCGGATGCTCGGCCAGCGAGCGGAAATGGGTGAACGCGATACGCCTGGCTTCCGCCCATTTGCCGACGGTTTCATAGTCGATCTGCACCAGCGCCGACACATACTTCCGCCCTTCGCCGATGACGATGCACTCCTTGATGTAGGGACTGGCTTTCGCCGCATTTTCAACCTCGGACGGCGTCAGGTTCTTGCCGCCGGCAGTGATCATGATGTCCTTCAAGCGATCGATGATGCGAATGCAGCCGTCCTCCTCGCGGATGACGTCACCGGTATGCAGCCATCCGTCCTGCACTGCGCGAGCGGTCGCCACTGGATCCTTGTAGTAGCCGGCGAACACCATGCCGCCTCGCACCAACAATTCATTGTCGGCGCCAACCCGATATTCCATGCCGGGTATCGGCTCGCCGACATTGCCGATCCGAACCCGGTCGAGCCGATGGCCGGTAATCATCCCGGTTGATTCGGTCAGCCCGTACACTTCAATCAGCGGGATGCCGAGTGTGCGGAAGTAACGCACCGTTTCCGGCGGAATCGGCGCGGCGCCGGTCAGCGCGACACGGGCACGACGCAGGCCGATGAAATTTTGCAGCGAACGGAAAAGCAGCCAATAGAACAGCCCATAGCGGAGTCGCTCGCCGAGCGTACGCTGGGACGGACTCTTTTCTGCGAATGGTTTGCATGCCGCAATGCCGCGTTCATACAGCCAGCGGCGTATTTTTCCGGTCTCCTGCATTTTGATCATGATCGCCGCATGCATTTTTTCCCAGATGCGCGGCACGCCGAGGAACATGTTCGGCGCAAGTTCCCGCAAGTCTTCCTGCACGGTGCGGATCGATTCACCGAAGTTGACCTGCGAGCCAAGGTACAACGGCACAAACGTCGTGAGCATTTGTTCCGCGACGTGGCACAGCGGAAGATAGGAGAGATGCGTGGCTGAAGCATCCAGCTGCAAACGGTCGATGATGCCGGGCGTTACACCACCTATATTGGCGTAACTGATCATCGCTCCCTTCGGCTTACCGGTAGAGCCGGAGGTGTAAATCATCAGCCCGATGTCGTCCGGCTGCTGCAAGGCCAGCGTCTTGTCGATCAGCTCCGGATATTTCGTCTCGTATTGCGCGCCCAGGGCCTCTACTTCAGCGAAGGTCGATATGCGCTCGCGCTGAGCGGGCGAGTAACCGCGCAAGCCCTTTTTCTCGACGACGACCACTTTGATCAGTCGTGGCAGCTGGTCTGACACCGCCATCACCTTGTCAGTCTGTTCCTGGTCTTCGCAAACAATGATGTCGACGTCGGCATGCTGCAGCACATAGGCGACTTCATTGGCCGGGCTGGTCGGATAAACGCCGACCGTGACCAGGTCGACCAGGCCCGCGCCCATTTGCGCCAGCACCCATTCGATGCGGTTCTCCGAAATGATGGCGACATGACCTCGCGACTCAACACCGAGCGCACGCAGACCCAGGCCGAAATGCCCTGCGCGGCGGTAATACTGCGACCAGGTGAACGGCTTCCATATCCCGAACTCCTTCTGCCTGATCGCGACCTGGTCCGCATGCCGACGCGCCTGCTCGCGCAGCATTTGCGGCAACGTGGCTTTCGGCGGCATCGCTCCGCCGGACTCGACAAATGGCCAGCGTGTACGTACGCTTGGCGCTCTCAAGACAGCCACCTTTTGCGGCGTTTGTAGTGCTTGATATCACGAAAGCTCTTGCTTTCACCGCCGCCGCCCATCCCCAGGTAGAACTCGCGCACGTCGGGATCGCCGGCCAGCTTTTCCGCCGGACCGTCGATCACCACCTTGCCGTTTTCCATGATGTATCCGGTATGGGCGACGGCGAGCGCAACCGACGCATTTTGTTCGACCAGCAAAATCGATATTCCCTGTTCGGTATTGATACGGGAGATGATGGTGAAGATGCTTTCGACCAGCAACGGCGACAACCCCAGCGAAGGCTCATCCATCAATATCAGCTTCGGCTTTGCCAGCAGGGCGCGTCCAATGGCGAGCATTTGCTGCTCGCCGCCCGACAGATAGCCGGCCAAACCCTTGCGCCGGTCGAACAGGCGCGGAAAGTATTGATAGACCATGTCGTAATCCGGCTTGAGGCCTTTGCGGCCGCTCAGTGCGTAGCTTGCCGCAACCAGGTTTTCCTCCACCGTCAGGTCCTCGAAGACATGCCGCCCCTCCATCACGTGGCACATCCCGGCACGCACCAGGTGCTGGGGCGCGATACGCGACGTATCCCGTCCATCGAACAGGATACGACCGGCGAGCAAATCCCCGTTCTCGAGATCCAGCAAACGCGAGACCGCCTTCAACGTGGTCGACTTGCCGGCGCCGTTGCTGCCGAGTAGAGCGACGATGCTCCCCTTCGGCACGCTTAAGGAGAGTCCGCGCAGGACCTGCACCACGTTGTTGTAGACGACCTCGATGTTATTGATCTCGAGGATGTACTCGCCGGAACTCATGCCGGTGTCACTCAAGGACGATCCAGTCGGAGGCGGGCAGCATCTTGCCCTGCTTGACGTCGGCGCGATAAATGCGCCCGACCGGAATCGAATTTCCCTTGATATTGATCGGCACGCCGATCAATCCGCCGGTGTCGAAGTTGCGAATCGTGTTGAGCGCCGCCTTCAGGTTCGGACCGGTCAACTCCTTGCCTGCATCCAGCGTGCGCTTGGCCGATTCCGTAAACAGCATCGCTGCCAGAAATCCTTGCATGTACGCATTGCTCTGGTACTCGGGCCGCATCTGGCGGATCTTGTCCAGCATCGGCGCCTTGGCCGACGTGTCGTAGTAATAGCGGTATGGCATCACGCCCATAAAGCCGTCGGCCGCCTCGCCCATCTTCATCACGGTCGAGTTATCCATGGTCCAGAAGGTGCCCATGAACCTGGTCTTCATGCCCATGGACTTCGCTTGTGTGACGAACTCCGGGATCGGTGCGAGCACGTAGCCGTGGAAGATGGTGTAGTCCGGATCGGCGCGACGCAATTTGATCACCTCGGTGGACACGTCCACGCTGCCCGGCGCCGTCATCAACTCGATGGGTACGCTCAGGCCCAGTTTCTGCGCGACTTCCTTCGACCTGGCGATCGGGTCACGTCCGAACTCGGTGTCGGAAAACACAAACGCCACCTTGGCGCCCGGCTTCTCCTTTGCGATATGGCGCAGCAGGATGCCGAACATCTCGGTATAGTCCGGCCCGACCAGGAACTGGTTGGGGTACTTGGCCGGATCGTTCAGCTCGGTCGCAAAAGAAGCGCCCGCCATCATGATCGATCCCATCCGGTCAAGCTCAGGATTGATGGTCTTGGAAAAGCCGGTGGAATCGCCGTAGTACAGGTTGACCTTATTCTGGCTGGTGATCTTCTTGAAGGCCGCGACCGATACGTCCACTTTGTACGCGGTGTCTTCCGGCACATAGCGCAGTTTGCGGCCCTTGATGCCGCCCTGGTCATTGATGATCTTGACGTAATCCGTGATGCCCGCGTGTATGCCTATGCCGGCAAACGCGAACACGCCCGTCATCGGGATCGAACCGCCGATCACGATGTCATTCGCCTGGGCCTGGGCGGAAGCGGCCGGCGTAATGGCCATCGCCGCGGCAGCGGCAAGCGCGCCGAGCCAGGGCATCAATCGAGGAACTAGCATGACAGTCTCCTTTATTATTGAATGTCCCTTAAGTCCTGAAGGGCCACAGGTGAAAGAATCGTCGCGTGCGCCGCCACATTTCAGCCAGGCCGTGCGGCTCGAATACCAGGAAACCTACGATCAATGCGCCGAACACGATGATCCGAACCGGCGACAGGATCAGTGCCGCATCGGCGCCGAGCGGCAGCCAGCCGACGATCAGCTTCAGCAGCTCCGGCACCATCGTCATGAAGATGGCTCCCATGATTCCGCCAAGGATGGTGCCCATGCCGCCGACGATGATCGCGGCGAGGAAGAAGATCGACATCAGCAAGGGAAAACTTTCCGGTGTGACGACCCGGAAGAAATACGCCCACAAGCCGCCCGCGATGCCTGCGTAAAAGGATGACAAAGCAAATGAAAGCAGCTTGTAGCGCAAGAGTGGAATGCCCAATACTTCGGCGGATATATCGCGGTCGCGAATGGCAATGAAGGCGCGTCCGATGCGGGTGCGGAACAGATTCCCGGCCCCGGCGATCATCAGGATCGTGACCGGCACGATCACCCAGTAGAGCCGGAAATTGGTATCGAGCGCGATGCCGAAAAATTTTGCCGGTGGCACCGTGAGTCCGGCGGTGCGGCCGGTCAGCGACCAATTGGCGAAGATCGAGTGCAGGATGAATGATGCGGCAATCGTGGAGATCGCGAGGTACAGGCCCTTCACGCGCAGCGACGGCACGCCGACGATCACGCCACCCACCATCGCCACCACGCCTCCCGCAAGAAGATTCAACAGCATGGGCGTGCCGACACGCAGCTCCAATACCGCTACGGTATAAGCGCCGAGTCCCATGAACCCCGCCTGGCCGAGACTGACCAGGCCGGTGTAACCGGTGAGGATGTTCAGGCCGGTGGCGCTGGCGACATTGATCGCTACCAGGCATGCGAGGTACAGCCAATACTGATCAGCGACAAACGGGAATGCGACCAGCAGCAACGCCAGCAAGGCGAGCCAGCCATGCTGGGTTCGGCTGTCAAATAGCGCGGCATCGGCGGCATAGCTTTCCTTCAGATTTCCAATCCGCATTCATAACCTTTCGATTTCATGCGTGCCAAACAACCCGTAGGGCCGGATCATCAGCACCGCCACCAGCACCACAAAGGTGGCCAGCAATTTGAATTCACCACCGAGGTAAGCGGCCGCCCATGCCTCAACCAGGCCGATCAGGATGCCGCCGATCAGCGCTCCGGCCACGCTGTCGAGCCCACCGACGATCACCACCACCAGCACTGACAGGCCGAACACTCCCATCGTCGACGATATCCCACCGATCGAGCCGACGATGATGCCGGCCACCGCCGCTATCATCGAAGCAGCAACCCACGCCAGCGAAAAGACGCGCGGCACATTGATTCCCATCGAATAAGCGGCGGCCTGGTCGGACGCGGTTGCGCGCAAGGCCACTCCGCCGCGCCAGAACCGGAACACTGCCAGCACGGCCGCAATCAGTCCGAGCGCAACGAGGAATCCATAAAACACTTTGGGCGGGATAAATGCATCCGCGATCATGATCGGACTCTTCGGAAAAAATTCCGGAAGCCGTCGTGAATCCGCTGTCCAGATCAGTTCGACCATGCCGACCAGGATGGAGCCGAGCCCGATGGTAATCATGAAGATGGAAATCGGCGGCTCGCCCAGCATCGGACGTATCATCAGGCGCTCTATCACGCCGCCGAGCACTCCGGCGACGATGATGGTGGCGACCACGGCCACCCACGTTGGCAAGGCCAATCCGGCCGCGAAGCCGAAGAACACATAGGCGCCTATCATCAGCATTTCACCGAGCGCGATGTTGACCACACGCGTGGCCTTGTAGACGATCACAAATGCGAGAGCCGCCAGCGCATACAAGCCACCAGAACCGATTCCCGCGAGCGAGACCTCGAACAGGAACATCCAGTCCATCAGACTGTCCCTCCGGCGGTCATCGCCACAGGCGCCTCGCCCCGCAGACGTGCGCGCAAGTCGGCGACGTCGCCTGAACCGAGATAGGCGCGTATCACTTCCGGGTTGCGCTGCACCTCAGCCGGACTGCCATCCGCGATGACCTGCCCGAAGTTCAGAACCACGACGTGATCGGACAAGTCCATCACCATGCCCATGTCGTGCTCGACCATCAGCACCGTAATGCCCCATTCTTCGCGTACATCGAGGATAAAGCGCGCCATGTCCTCGGTTTCTTCCCGGTTCATGCCGGCCACCGGTTCGTCCAACATCAGGATTTGCGGCTGCATGGCCAGCGCGCGCGCCATCTCGACCCGCTTCTGCAATCCGTAAGGCAGCGCCGCCACCGGCGCGTGGCGGATGTGATCGATTTCGAGGAAATCGATAATCCGTTCTTCTATGTCGGCGCGCAGTGCGACTTCCTCGCGCTGTGCGCGACCGAAGTACAGGAGTGCGTCGAGGATGTTAGTGCGCAAATGCACGTGGCGCCCGAGCTTGATATTGTCCAGCACGGTCATGCCACGGAAGAGCGCGATGTTTTGAAAGCTGCGCGCGAGTCCGAGGCGCGCGCGCATCGGAGCCGGCAGGTTGGTGATCGATTCGCCCTTGAAGCGGATCGTTCCCGCGTCAGGCCGGTAAAAGCCGGAGATGGTATTGAAGAGGGAAGTCTTGCCGGCGCCGTTCGGGCCGATGATGGAGGTGATGGTATGCGGTGCAACCTCGAACGTCACACCATTGATGGCCTTGACGCCGCCAAACGACAGCGTGACGTCCTTCACCTGCAATATCGGCGAATCCGGGCGGTCGTTCAACGGTCTCCTCCGTTAACAACATCACTGCTTTGGTTTTGTAATTTTGTTGCAAAGGATAGAGTACATCGAGTTGCAAGTAAATAGATAGCGGGGTTGGGGAGCTCAAGGCGGAGGGTGAAAGGGGCAGGCGTGTCGCTGAGCCTCGCGCTGTTACTCCTTCCCCCTGGTAGGGGGAAGGAGAAAAGCATCACCTGCTAATCTCAAACGTATTCCTGCACTTTGAAGAGTTCACACACCCCCAGAACGACCTGCCCTCCACGGAGCGTCTCGCCATCTTCACAGCGCACGACGGACAGGTAGGTGTCTTGTAATCACCCTGGAAAGCATCTTCCAGCAACCTCTCCTGCTCTTCCTCCGGAAGCGCCAGTATCTTCCGCACGAAGCCGTCGCCGTCCAGTAACTGTATGGGATGATCGTCGGCGAAATTGAGCGCATCCCTGTTGAAAGTGCCGGTGGTGATATAGATCCCGCGCGGAATTTTTTGCTGCGTCATCATCGACAGCAACTCGCGCACTTCCTTCATGCCGACGGTGTACACGTTACCGGTCTTGCACTGTACGAGCGCCAGGGGCTTGGAAGGATCGGTCTTGAACAGCTTTACATCGATGCTGCCGTCGGCGCCGCATCGAATGGTCTCGGATTGAAACCCGACGGTTTCATAATATTCCGCGCACAAGGCCTCGAACCGTTTCCACTCCAGTACACGCAGCGCTTCCAGTGTCCATCGGTCGAATGTGGCCGCCTTCGGTTTAGGAGCGGGCATCCCTTGCCTGGTCACCCCCCAACCATGGTTCACCATGAGTCGCGAGATGTTCACAGACGTATCGCGCCACGATTTGCGGGATTTCTTCCGGTCACGTGACCTGCTGCTCTCGCCGATTACGACGGACCTTGCAAATCCGACAAGCGCGAGGGTCCCGAAAACCAGCAGCGGCAACCAGGCGAAGGTCCGGGCCGTCCGCCCAAGGCCAGAGAATAGGGGGTTGTTCGCCAACATAGTGGGCAGAACCCAGTACATCACGCTGAATACCACGGCGCCGGTGCAGGCGCTCGTCAACCAGGAAAGCGTCACGAAGCCCCCGACGAACATTTCATTCTTCCTTCGGTGTCCCATGTAACTCCTTATGACCCGCGGTCCGCGCGAGCAGTTATAACGGAGTACATCTTACTGCGCGCAGGCGCATGGTGGGGAGCGTCGTTGCATTGCGCCTACAATATGGAGGCCGCAGTCCCTCAATTCACAAGGGATTGGCAAGGATGGCATGCGCTGTTTTACGCGCACTCGGCAGGAACCGGGCAATGGTCGCAAGCAGGTCGTCTTCGCTCACGGGTTTCGCGAGGTAAGCATCGCATCCGGCCCAAGTGCCCCGGAATTTATCGATCGCTGACGATTTGCTGCTCAACATGACCACCGCGGTGTCCCGCGAATCGACGTTCGATTTGATGCTCTTGCAGACCTGGTATCCATCGATCCCGGGCATCATGATGTCCAGGAAAATGCAGGTATATTTTTTAGCCTGGGCCATGTCGATGGCCTTCTCGCCGTTTTCGGCATAGTCCACATCGAAGCGGAACGGGGCCAGTTTCGAGCGCATGAATGCACGCACGGTCGCGCTGTCATCCACGACCAGCACTGTTTCGACCGGATCGGGCTCCATGAATACCGGCTGCGGATGTGCATGCCTGTCGACCGCGCGACGATAGGTACGGCCGTCCCATTTACCGCTGTTCGCGCTCTCGATGCGGCGCGCGCGCTCTGCCAGTGCCGACTCCATCGATTTATCGAGCTGCTCAAACAGGCGCATCCAGCGTATCGGCCTGTCGATCATTGGCCATGGGCTGCCGGCCACGCCGGAACCGACCAGGACGGCAGGGGCATACGGAGACCGGGATTTCAGATGAGTGAGGACGTCGGGATTGTCGGCATTGACGAGGTAAATGTCGCTGCGCTCTTTGGGAGCGCTGGCTTCAGCGTAATAAAACGCCCGGCGCCCGGTCAGTCGAAACGTCGAGGCCAGCATGTCCTTTTCAGCGCCGGAAAAGCCAAGCATCTCGAGCACGAAGCGACGGCTGCCGGTTTCCGCATTCTCAGGTGTATGTGCCTGGTTCATACTCGGAGCCTTTTGAAGTGGATATGGCGCCTCAGGGGCGCGCAATTGACGAAATCATATCAGATGGAAATATGCAGCGGAATACGCTGATGCCGAGGGATTACGACAGGGATGTCGTTCCGACAAGATGGAGAAACACGAACTGCGACGGAATGGGCCTTAGGCACCGCGCAGGGATAAGTTGGGCAATTTGGCGGCCGTCGCGGGATGCGGTGCAAGGCGTGAGGAGGAGCCATAGCGAGCT
>JBBWZW010000385.1:0-6687 GCA_039649305.1 Burkholderiales bacterium | reverse complement strand
CTTCCATCGTTCCGAAGATGGGATCGACTTGCCGGTAATCGGAGACGTCGTAACCGAAGTCCTTCATCGGCGACTGGAAGAAGGGGCTGATCCACACGGCGTCGACGCCGAGGCTCTTAATGTACGGTAGTCGCCGTTCCAGACCCGCGAGGTCGCCGATACCGTCGTTATTGGAATCCTGGAAACTTCTCGGGTATACCTGGTAAATAATCATGAAGCCCTCTTAAACGTTGGTGCACACCGTCGGAACGTGACTTGCGGTAGATTGCCACACGCCACTTTTGTTCCGCAAGGAAATGATTATTTGCGGAATCGAATTCGCGCCCGCGCAACAGGATTACTTTTTTGAATGACTTTCTGGAACAAATTGCACCTCGGATTGCTCAATGATAGGCAACAGTCAACTTTCCGCCCGTCTCACTTGAATGCAGAGGTGCGTCATGACGTCGGCCGTGTCGACGCCTTTTCTTCCCAGGATTTTCTATCTGCCGTCGGACCTTGTTGGCCCGATATCGGAGCTTGATATGCATCTCGATAGATGCATACAGATGGGCTTTGACCATCTGCTCATACCTGCACAGCTCGAGCAGGAAGAGTTGTCGCGCATGTGCAAGCGCAAGAAGCTCCGCCTGCTCATCGACCTGGATCTCGCTGACGTCGGAGCGAGCCGCCCGGACTGGTTCTCAAGCGATGACGGCGACCAGCTTCCCGATCCGCGCAAAACGCCGGGACGTTACACCCGTCGCACGCTTCGTCTCGATCAGCCGCGGATAGCCGAAGAAGTCCTCGGATATTGGTCTCGACGCCTGCATTCCTGGGTCGATGCAGGCGTCACCGGCTTCCGGTGCATGGAACTTGCATTGACCCCGCCACACTTCTGGAAAAAGCTGATCGCGGCAGTCAAAGCGGCCGACCCCTCGGTGCGCTTCCTCGCCTGGACACCCGGATGCACGGCGCAGCAACTTGAGGGGCTGCCGGGTTGCGGATTTGACGCCACTTTTTCCTCGGGCGCCTGGTGGGATTATCGGTCGGGTTGGCTGGCAGAGGAACTGGCACGGCTAGACCGTATCGCCCCGCCTATAGCCTTTCCCGACAGCCCTGACCAGCCGATCATTGCCAATGTCACCACGAATGACGATACCGATGCCCGTCGCCGGTTGTACCAGCGTGCATTGCGCCTTGCCGCAGCGATCGGGAACGGCATCCTGGTGCCGATGGGATTCGAATATGGCATTTCGCGCCCGCCCGGCAATCAGTCGCACGCCGACTGGTTGAGTGCCAACGCGGTTCACGACCTCTCCGGCGACATAGCGAGTGCCAATGAATTCATCGCCTCCAATGGCGCGGCGTTTCATAGCGGACGACTGCGTATCGCGAGCGGCATGGATTCCGGCCTCGCCGTGCTGCTACGTTACGGAGTCAGCCAACGCGGAACGGACAAGGCACTATTAATCGTCGCGAATGCCGATACCCAGCATTCCTGCGCAGTCGACGAGACGCGGCTGCTCGAACGCACCGATGGATACGTCCGGAGCGAACGCATCTGGCCGGCGTCCGATATCGACACCAAAGGGCCGCTCGAACTGGGAGCTGCGGAACTGCAGCTATTCGTTGCCCGCAGGATGGCGCCGATCCTGACCGAGGCTCACGAATCCGATCGCGGCGTTGCGGCGGCAGCGCGTTCGGCGCGTATCGCGATCGAAGCCATTACGCCCTCGGTAGACGACGGCCTCTTTCCGGTAAAGCGGGCAATAGGCGATGCGGTCGCGATTGAGGCCGATGTATTCATGGACGGACACGACAAGCTGGCCGTCAACCTCCTGTGGCGTGCCGCGGACGAGCCCGAATGGCAGCAGATGCGCATGCATTTCGTTGCCAACGACAGATGGGCCGCGACGCTCCCGCTCACCCGCATAGGCAGACACTTCTTTTCGGTGGAGGCCTGGCGCGATGCTTTCGCGACTTATCGTGACGAGCTGGAAAAGAAAACCACTGCCGGGTTAAATGTCGCAGTCGAACTCGAGGAAGGACGCTTGCTGGTCGAAGCGGCCGCGACGTATGCAAAAGAGAAGAAGCTGACGCGTGCCGCAGAGACCTTGCGGTCCGTGGCAAAGACGTTGAAGGCCTCGAAAACCAGCGACACCGATCGCATTGCGGCACTGTTGTCCGAACCTGTCAAAGAGGCGATGGAAGTCGCTGATCCGCGTCCTTTCGCGGTACGCCAGGATCCGCCATTGCGCATCGATGTGGACCGCACAGCTGCGCGCTTCTCCAGCTGGTACGAGCTGTTCCCGCGTTCACAAAGCGGGGACCCGGCGCGGCACGGCACCTTCGCCGACGTCATCCATCGCCTCCCCGAAATCCAGGCGATGGGTTTCGATACGCTGTATTTCACGCCGATCCACCCGATCGGCAGCAAACACCGCAAAGGCCGCAATAACAGCCTGACGCCATCACCCACCGACCCCGGCAGCCCATATGCCATCGGATCCGCGGACGGTGGGCACGACGCGATCCACCCGGAACTCGGAACGCTCGACGACTTCCGCCACCTGCGCGACGAAGCGGCGAAGCACGGCCTGGAACTGGCGCTGGACTTCGCGATTCAGTGCTCGCCGGATCATCCGTGGTTGAAGCAGCATCCCGAATGGTTCGCCTGGCGCCCCGACGGCTCGATACGCTATGCGGAAAACCCGCCGAAGAAGTACCAGGACATCGTCAACGTCGATTTCTACGCACCCGGCGCCGTGCCGGGCCTGTGGATCGCATTGCGTGATGTGGTCCTGTTCTGGGTGCGTGAAGGGGTACGCGTTTTCCGCGTCGATAATCCGCATACCAAGCCATTGCCGTTCTGGGAATGGATGATTGCCGATATACGCAGCAGCCATCCCGATACCATCTTCCTGTCGGAGGCATTTACCCGGCCGAAGATGATGTACCGCCTCGCCAAGATCGGCTATGCGCAGTCGTATACCTATTTCACCTGGCGTCACTCAAAGGAAGAGTTCACGGAATACATGACGGAACTGACGACCACCGCCGTGCGCGAATATTTTCGTCCGCACTTCTTCGTCAATACGCCCGATATCAATCCGACCTTTCTTCAGCGTTCCGGCCGTCCCGGCTTCCTGATCCGGGCCGCACTGGCAACGACGCTGTCCGGACTATGGGGCATGTACAGTGGCTTCGAATTGTGCGAAGGCGCGCCCGTGCCGGGCAAGGAAGAATACCTGGACTCGGAAAAATACGAGATCCGGGCGTGGGACTGGCATCGTCCGGGCAACATCATCCATGAGATCAGCGTGCTGAATCGGATCCGCAAGGAGAACGCGGCGCTGCAGTCGCATCTCGGCATCCGTTTCCTGAACGCGTCCAATGACCACATTCTTTACTTCATCAAGTCCACCGCGCCGGTCAGCAGCTCCCGGCCATTCGGCGACAACGTAGTCATGGTTGCCATCAACCTCGATCCGCATTCGGCCCAGGAGGCCACCATCGAATTGCCGCTATGGGAATTCGGCTTGCCGGACGATGGCGCGCTGGAGGTGGAAGATCTTATCGCGGGGGGCCGCCTGACCTGGCATGGCAAGTTCCAGCAAATCAGGCTGGACCCGTTCGTCGCCCCCTATGCGATATGGCGTATTCGACAAAACAGGATGTGAACATGGATCGCCGCACTTCAATCAGGCTAGGCACTGAAACCCAACGGATACCGTTCAAGAACGATCCGCTCTGGTATAAGGATGCGGTCATTTATCAGCTGCATGTAAAATCTTTTTTTGACTCGAACAACGACGGCATCGGCGACTTCGCCGGCCTGATCGAGAAACTCGATTACATCCAGGGGCTCGGCGTCAACACCATCTGGTTGTTGCCCTTCTATCCGTCGCCGCGGCGGGACGATGGATATGACATTGCCGATTACCGCGGCGTGCATCCCGACTACGGCACGATGGCCGACGCCAAACGGTTCATCTCCGAAGCGCACAAGCGCGGATTGCGGGTCATCACTGAGTTGGTGATCAACCATACCTCCGACCAGCATCCCTGGTTCCAGCGCGCACGCCAGTCCAAGCCCGGATCGGCGGCACGCAACTTCTATGTCTGGTCCGATAGCGACGAGAAGTACGCAGGCACCCGCATCATCTTTTGCGATACCGAGAAATCCAACTGGACCTGGGACCCGGTGGCGAACGCATTTTTCTGGCATCGCTTTTATTCGCACCAGCCGGACCTGAATTTCGACAATCCCCAGGTGCTCAAGGCCATTCTCGGCGTGATGGCGTTCTGGCTCGACCTTGGCGTCGACGGCTTGCGGCTCGATGCCGTGCCTTACCTGATAGAACGGGACGGCACCACCAATGAGAACCTGGCGGAAACGCACACCGTGCTCAAGCAGATCAGGGCCGAGCTCGACCGCGCCTATTCCGGGCGCATGTTGCTGGCCGAGGCCAATATGTGGCCGGAGGATGTGCGGCCCTACTTCGGCGACAGCGACGAATGCCACATGGCCTTCCACTTCCCGCTGATGCCGCGCATGTACATGGCGCTGGCGCAGGAAGATCGTTTCCCGATCACGGACATTCTGCGGCAGACGCCGGAAGTGCCGCCCGACTGCCAGTGGGCCATCTTCCTGCGCAACCACGATGAACTGACGCTCGAAATGGTGACGGACAAGGAACGCGACTATCTGTGGGACCACTATGCGTCCGAAAAGCGCGCGCGTATCAACCTCGGCATCAGGCGTCGATTGGCGCCACTGCTGGAACACGACCGGCGCCGCACGGAACTGCTGAACAGCTTGCTGCTGTCGATGCCGGGCACGCCGGTCATCTACTACGGCGATGAAATCGGCATGGGCGACAACATCCACTTGGGCGATAGAGATGGGGTGCGTACGCCGATGCAATGGACCCCCGACCGCAACGGCGGATTTTCCCGTGCCGATCCGGCCCGGCTGGTCTCTCCACCCCTGCTCGATCCGCTCTACGGCTATCAGGCGGTGAATGTGGAAGCACAGGGCGCCGATCCTCATTCCCTGTTCAACTGGATGAAGCGCATGATCGCGGTGCGCAAACAGCACTGCGCGTTCAGCCGCGGCACGATGATATTGCTGTATCCGACCAATCGCCGGATCTTTGCGTATCTGCGGCAGTATCACAAGGGAGATGAAGGCGATTCGGTCGAGACCATCCTGTGCGTGGCCAATGTGTCGCGTTCCGCCCAGGCAGTGGAGCTGGACCTGTCCGCGTATGCCGACCAGGTGCCGGTCGAAATGACAGGCGGCTCGGCATTCCCGCCTATCGGACAGCTGCCTTACCAGCTGACGCTCCCGCCATACGGCTTTTTCTGGTTCGTGCTGGCGCCGAAATCGAGTATGCCGACGTGGCATACTCCTGCTCCGGAACCTTTGCCGGAACTGTCGACGTTGGTGTTGCGCCACAGCGTCATGGAGATCCTCGATCCGCAGAGGCGCACCGTGCTCGAGACTGAGGCGTTGCCGGCCTACCTGCCCAAGCGGCGCTGGTACGCGGCCAAGCAGCAGAAGTTGCTGTCGACCCGCATAGCGTTGGCCGGCCCCCTGCCGGCCGCCCATGCCCGGCCCGATGTGATGCCGACCATGCTTGCCGAGATTGAAGCAACCACCGCGACAGGGACGGAACGCTATCTGCTTCCATTCGGTTACATCCGGGAAGAAGACATCGTCACAGCGCTGCCGCACCAACTGGCACTGGCAAGGGTGCGGCGCGGACGCCATGTCGGTTTCCTGACCGATGCCTATGCGCTCGATTCATTCACCTTTGTGATCGTAGACCTGTTGCGCACCCGCAGCACCATTGCGACCGAGGATGGCGAGATCCGGTTCATCCCGACTGAAGCGCTGGACAAGCTTGATGTGTCGGCCAAGCCGGTGATCCGCAGGTTGTCGGCCGAACAATCGAACAGCTCGCTGATCGCTGATGACAAGGTGGTGCTGAAACTCATACGCCATCTGTCGCCGGGTGTGCATCCGGAAGCTGAAATGGGCCGCTACCTCACCCTGCTCGGGTATGCCAATACGCCCCAGATGCTCGGCGAAGTGACGCGCTTCGGAGCGGACGGTACGCAGTACACGATGATCATGCTGCAGCAGTTCATCGATAACCAGGGAGATGCCTGGCAATGGACGCTCGATACCTTGTCTCTATCGATACAGAAAGCGACGCTGCCGGAAACGGCGCCAGGCTCCGAACTGCCGATTGAAGTCTCCGACCCCCAGGATGAACTGACGACATTGGCGACCATGCTCGGTCGTCGCCTCGGCGAGATGCATACAGCCCTGGCCGCGGCGACGGACGATCCTGATTTTTCGCCGCGGCAGGTTACCGAAGAGGATGCAAAGGCGTGGGCCGCGGGCACCCGGCGCCAGGTCGAGGCAGCGGTCGAAGCTTTGCAGCGTAAAGCCGATTGGAGCACCGTCGAGGAGCAAGACCGGATTACACGATTGATCGGGCAACGCGCGCAATTGCTGGAGAAGATCGACGCGCTGGCAGCGGCGGCGGTCGGGACGCTGAGCATCCGGGTACACGGCGATTTTCACCTGGGGCAGGTGCTGGTCGCCCAGGGGGACGTGTACATCGTCGACTTCGAGGGAGAACCCGCCAAGCCGCTCGAGCAGCGACGCGAGAAGACCAGTCCTCTGCGCGA
>JBBWZW010000350.1:0-6673 GCA_039649305.1 Burkholderiales bacterium | reverse complement strand
TGCATGCGCCAACGGCGGTAGTGAACCGTCAATGTGCGTCCAGCAAGGATTCATTTGTCAGGCTTTTCAAATACCGCCACGGGAAAATGCCGCGCACGTGTCCGTCGCTGAATATCAATTGCACTCCGTAAGAACCGACCGGAATTATTTCTTTTACACGCAGCTGCGATGCGACGCGCAAGGGATCGCCGCTGTCCCGGCGGCGTGTTTTGCAATCCGCACACTGGCAGTTTTCACGGAGAAATGCATTACCCAATTTCTGTTGCGTGCCATCCGGCCAGCGTATCTCCATGATTCCTGCAGTGGTGTCATTGCTGATGGCTTCGGGGTGCATTGCAGATCCTTTTCAAGTCTGGGCGGCGCGGATGTGATCGAGCGCCAGGCGTGCCGACTTGCGGACTTCCGGGTCAGGATCGTTCCGTGCACGTTCCAGCGCGGGCAGGGCGGCGACGTCGGCGATTTCGCCCAGCGCGAGTGCCGCTTCCTTGCGCAGGTTGCTGATTGCGTGCGTGAGTGCATAGCCCAACTCTGGGACCGCATCAGCATGACGCAGGCGGCCTAAGCCGCGTGCTGCCCGCACGCGTACCTGCCAATAGCTGTCTTGCAGTGCGGCGATGAGCTTATCTCCGGCTTGTTCCAGCTTGAGTTTGCCCAACACGCCAGCGGCTTCCTCACGCACTTGCCATGCGCTGTCGTCCAATGCGGCCAGCAGGGCGGGCAGCACGGTCTCGCCGGTAGTGAATCCAAGCGCGCCGATCGCTGTGCGGCGCACTACCGGATCAGGGTCTTGGCCGGCAAGCAGGGTCAGAGCCGGCAAGGCCTCGGCCTGTTTCAGGTAGCCCAGTACCGCGACCGCCTCGCGCCGGACCAGCGCCTCCACGTCCTCGAGCGCGGCCAGGGCAGGCCTGAAACTTTCAGCAACGCGTAATTCGCGCACCGCGCGCAGTACGGCAATACGCACAAAGGCCTGCGGATGTGCCACGGAGGACAGAAGCAGCGGAGCCGATGCCGGGTTTTTCAGCTCGCCCAGGCTCTGTGCGGCGGCCTCGCGTACCCCCCCGTCAGCGTCGCTCAGCAGCTCGACCAGGCCGAGCACAGCAGCGTCGTTCTCGAATGCCTCCAGCGCCTTCGCGGCTTCCGCCCGCACTGCTGCGGCAGGGTCGCGCAAAGCCGCGATAATCAGCGGCACGTGTTCGTCACCGGCAAAGTCAGTCAGGTCGAGGATCGCGATGCGGCGCACTTCGCTGTCATCAGCCTGCAGCCGGTCCTGGATACCCCGCAGATCGGGATCGTCAAAAAACATGCTCACATCCTTTTGTTTAAATGGCAAATTGCAGACGTCTCGCGGACGGCGGGCCGAGCGGGCTTAGCCGTTCCAGCGGGATCAGATTCGCTTGCGGATGTAGCAGCGCCAGGCAATGGCGCTTGAGCCGCATGAACTCGCCGGAGGTGACCAGTTCCGCGGGGCGCGGGCGCGCGAAGTGCAGCTTGATCTCTTCGATGATGCGGCCAGGCCGCGGACTCATCACGAGGATGCGGTCGGCGAGGAACAGCGCCTCGTCGATATCATGCGTGATGAACACGATGCTGGTGCGGATACGCGCCCAGACATCAAGGAGCAGTACCTGCATCTTCAGCCGCGACTGTGCATCCAGTGCGCCGAACGGCTCGTCCATCAGCATCACGCGCGGATGGTTGATCAGCACGCGGGCGATTTCTACGCGCTGCTGCATGCCGCCGGATAATTGCGACGGATAGACGTCTTCAAACCCTGAGAGGCCGACCAGGTTCAGCAAGTCGCGGGCCTGTTCGTGTCGCTCGTTACGCGGCACGCCTTTCATCTTCAGACCGAAAGCAACGTTGTCCAGCACCTTCTTCCACGGGAACAGCGTGTGCTGCTGGAACACCAGCCCACGGTCGGGGTCGGGACCCCGCACCAACTGGCCGTCAATGCGGATTGCGCCCTCGCTGGCCGCGAGATGGCCTGCGAGGGCGCCGAGCAGCGTCGATTTGCCGCAGCCGGACGGGCCGAGCAGGCAGACGAATTCACCCGGCTCGACGACGATTGATACATCCCGCAGCGCTTCGAATTTTTGTTTACCTGGCCCGAGGTGGATATGCAAGTGCTCGATATCGATGCGGCCTTGTGTCGGTGCGTTCATCGCTTATTTCCCTTCAGGCAGGTACCACGGCATCAGCGCGTTGCCGGCCTTCTTCACCAGTACACTGCTGCCCATGCCGATCACGCCGATAAACAGCATACCGACCACGATTTGCGCATAGTTCTGAATTGTGTACGACGCCCAGGTGTAATAGCCGATCCCGAACTGGCCCGAGATCATCTCGGCGGTGACCAGGCAGAACCAGGCGGTGCCCATGCCTATCGATAGTCCGGTGACGATGCTGGGCGCAGCCGCCGGCAGGATCACTTCGATGAAGATGGAGCGGCGGCCGCTCCCGAGGCTGCGCGCCGACGCAATCAGCCGGCGGTCGACTCCCTCCACGCCATGGATCGTGTTGAGCAGGATGGGGAACAGCGCGCCTATGAAGGTGATGTAGATCATCGACATTTCCGACGATGGAAACATCAGGATCGCCAGCGGAATCCATGCCACTGCCGGGATCGGGCGCAGCACTTCCAGTGGCGGCAGCAACACGTCTTCCAGCCAGCGCGAACGGCCGATGAGCAGCCCGAGCGCGATGCCGATAACGGCGGCGGCGGTAAAACCGGCGAACACGCGATAGACGCTTGCACCCAGGTCCGCCGTCAGTCTTGGAGACCGCACCAGCGCCCACGCTGCCTGCAGCACATCGTGGGGGGATGGCACGTTCTGGAATGTCACCATGCCCAGATCTGCACGGGTGGATGACGCCCATTGCCAACCGGCGACGCAGGCCGTGACGGACAGCACGCGCAGCAGCAAACGGCCGGCCTGCTGCCAGTCGTAGCCGACCCGATTGATTATGGCGATCATGTCGGAGCTCCGTCGTTGCCTTAGCTCGCGATGCTGGCTTTGGCGGCCGTGTAGGTTAGCACCTTGCCGCCATTCTTCCTGGCCCAGGCATCGGCGCTTTCCTTCAGCAGGAATACGCTGAGCTCATTCTTGCCATCGCTGACGAACCAGGCGTCGTCGACGAACAGTTTCATGCCGCTATCACGGTCATGGCCGTAGAACGCGCGGATTTTCTTGCCGGCCTTTTCCAGTTTGTTCAGGTCGGTCAGTGCGGACTCCGGCGATGCATAATGGCGCACCAGCGGTTCGCCTGCCACCCACAATTGCGCAACGCGCTTCGCATCGGTGATAGCCTTGCCACTCGCGGCATCCTTGGCGCTCACCGGCAGCTTCGCGTAATTCTTCAGGCGCGCGTCGTAATCGAGGCTAGCCTGTTTGAACGCGGCGCGTATGTAATGGTCATTAACAAAGACAGCGGCATCGATATCTCTTTCGGTGCGCTTCAGCAGACGCAGCGTTTCGATCGACGTCTTCACCGCCTGACGATATTCCGGCTTCCAGGTCAGGTCGCGCGTCTGCAAGCCGAGCGGGCCATGGAACAGGTAGTTCACCTCCGCTTCGATACCGGTGACCTTTGCGATCAATTCACTATACTTCTCCGGTTCCGCGGCCAACAGGCGATCGGCTTCGAGTGCGGCGCGCAGGAAGGCGATCACGATTTCCGGATACCTCTTTGCGAAATCGCTGTCGACCAGGCTGCCGTGGAAAGTCGGAGCATTCGCTTGCGAGCCGTCATAGATTTTTCGTGCGTAGCCGCGGTGCGGGAACAGTTCAGCAAACGGAACAAAGTCTGCATGCGCTTCGACCTTGCCTGCCTGCAGCGCGGAGCCGGCGACTTCGGGCGATTGGGTAGTGATGTTGATATCCTTTTCCGGATCCCAGCCTTGCGCCTTCACCGCGCGTAGCAGCATTCCGTGCGCGGTGGAAGCGAACGGCACCGAGATGGTCTTTCCCTTTAACTCGGCCAGCGATTGCACCGGTGAGTTCTTCGGTACCACGATCCCGTTTCCGCTGCCGACCGTACTGCCCGACAGGACGGTGATGAACAGGCTTTGCTTGCCGGCCTTCTGGAATGCGGCGCCGTTGAAGGCGCCAGGGAAATCCGCCATCGAGCCGATGTCGAGCTTGCCGGCCACCATTTCGTTGGTCAGCGGCGCGCCGGAAGTGAAGTTCTTCCACTGGATATCGTATTGTGCATCCTTGTACTTGCCATCGCGCGGCAGGTATTTTTCCAGCAGCTTCAGCTCGCGCACCAGCAGGCCGCCGGTGGCGCAGTTGATGGTGGTGTCCTGCGTGCCGATTGCAATGCGGATGGAGTCGGCATGGGCGGTACTAAACGCGAGGGCTATGCCCAGGCCGAGCAGCTTTCTATACAGGCGCATCGATTGCTCCCAAAGATAAAGTGTTAAGACAAGAAAGCGCCGCAAGCGTCAGCGCAGCAAGTAGGGGATGTCTACATGTACGGCGCCAGTGGGACAATCCTTTTCGCATGGCATGCAGTACCAGCATTCATCGAATTTCATATAGGCCTTGCCCTTGACCATATCGATCGCGAGCACGTCCAACGGACACACATCGACGCACACGGTGCAACCCTTGTGCGCTATACATTTATCTTCATCCACGCGTACCGGTACGCTGGTGATGGTGAAAGTGCCAGGCATTCCTCTTCGCTCCTTCAGGCAGCAGCGGCTTGCACCGCGTTACCCTGATTCTTATTCATACGAAGCCGTTGATAGGCGGCTCTTTCCTCTTCATCCAGGCTGACAATGTAGGGTTCGATCGGGCGCTTGAAGCAGGTCATCCTGTTGCCGTCCTTCTTCAGTTGCGCATGCACGAACCAGTCGGCATCGTTGCGTTCGGGGTAGTCGACGCGATAGTGGTACAGGCCCCAGCGGCTCTCGGTGCGGTACAGCGAGGCGCGGGCGGCCATTTCAGCGCAGTCGCGGATCGCATGAACTTCCAGCGCGCGCATCAATTCATGCGGATTGCGCGCAGACAGTCGGCCCAGGTCTTCAGCAATCGCCTCAAAGCGCGACAGCCCGATTTCCATCTTGCGTGTCACCTTGGGCGGTTGCAGGTAATCGTTCACCATGCGGCGCAGCTTGTACTCGACCTGCAGCGGAGGCAGGCCGTCCTCGCGCTGCAGCGGTGCCCACACGCGCGCACGTTCCTGCTCAACCTGCGCCTGGTCGAACTCGGCCAGCGCCTTTTCCTTGCAATAGTGCGCCGCACTCTCGCCGGCTAACTTGCCATAGACGAACGCGCCCAACATGTAGTTGTGCGGAACGCACGCCAGGTCACCGGCCGCGTACAGCCCGGGCACCGTGGTCTGCGCATGTTCGTTGACCCATACGCCGGATGCCGAATGGCCGCTGCACAAGCCGATCTCGGAAATGTGCATTTCCACCATTTGCTCGCGGTAGTCCGTGCCGCGTCCTTCGTGAAAGCGGCCGCGGCTGGGGCGTTCGTTGGTGTGCAGTATCGTTTCTATGGTGCAGATGGTTTCCTCGGCGAGGTGATTGAGTTTCAGGAACACCGGGCCGTCGCCGCCCTGCAGCTCACGGTAGAACTCCATCATCATCTGGCCGCTCCAGTAATCGCACTCGATGAAGCGCTCGCCCTTATTGTTGGTGGTGTAGCCGCCGAACGGGCCGGTTACGTATGCGCAAGCCGGACCGTTGTAATCCTTGATCAGCGGGTTGATCTGGAAGCATTCGATGCCGGACAGTTCCGCGCCCGCGTGGTAAGCCATGCTGTAGCCGTCGCCGGCATTGGTCGGGTTTTCATAGGTGCCGAACAGGTAGCCGGAAGCGGGGAGGCCGAGGCGGCCGGCGGCTCCGGTCGACAGGATCACGGCCCTGGCACGGATCACATGGAAGTCGCCGCTGCGGCAGTCGAAAGCCATCGCGCCGGCGATGCTGCCGTCGCCGGCTGTGAGGAGGCGCGTTGCGACCAGGCGATTGGTAATTTCGACGCGCACGCGCTTCAGGCGGCGGTACAGCACCTTCTTGATGTCGTGGCCTTCCGGCATGGGCAGCACATAGGTGCCCATGTGGTGCACCTTGCGCATCGCATATTCGCCGGTTTCGTCCTTTTCAAACTTCACGCCCCAGCTATTCAGTTCTTCAATCATCGAATAACTGTTTTTCGCATAAGCCATCACGGTTTTCTGGTTGACGATGCCGTCGTTCGCCGTGGTGATTTCCTTCACATACTGTTCGGGCGTCGCGAAGCCGGGAACAATCGCATTGTTCAAGCCATCCATGCCCATCGAGATGGCGCCGCTACGCTTGACGTTGGCCTTTTCCAGCAACAGCACACGCAACTTCGGGTTCGCTTCCTTTGCCTTCACCGCCGCCATCGGTCCGGCCGTGCCGCCGCCGATCACGAGCACGTCGACGGTTTGAAAGTGTGTTTGCATAATGGTCCTGTGTTGGTTCTGACAATAGGCGACGCGCGATCCGTAAGCGATACTGAAAGGCGTTCGATCCGCAGTAGCGCGGTGCCGTCGAGGATGCGCTCACGCAGGTTTTCCCGCACTTGCGTGTAGAGCGGAACCGGCGACAGGGCGACTGCGCGAAAACTTTTCATTGCGGTATGCATTCATTCGACCTGTCTTCACCGTTAATGATGGATAACGATGAAAAGTGTAGCGA
>JBBWZW010000337.1:0-4729 GCA_039649305.1 Burkholderiales bacterium | reverse complement strand
TAATTCCTGCCAACTCCTGCTCTGCCCACTGCTGTCCCATGATCGCCCCTTGCAAATTTCATGGGACCCGTGCCGGGCAGCGAAGTTATGCGTAATGAGGTGACTTTAGGGACGCCCAGTACCGACCAGCCAAGGTGATGCGAGTGGATTCCGCCGAAATACCGGCCAACATAACGCAACGGATTTGAAATACATAATAAAAAAAGCCGCACAGGATTATCCGTGCGGCTCTCCGTTGGCGGCAGAAGCGGTCAGGCAGCCAGTGTTTTTTGCACTTTTTCCGGCAGCATAGGCAAGCTGCGCATGCGCTTGCCGGTCAGGACAGCCACTGCATTGGCGATGGCAGGCGCGACCGGTGGCAGGCCCGCTTCGCCCACACCTCCGGGCGCGTTGTCGCTTGGCAGAACCTTAACGCTGATGTTGGGCACTTCGTTCAAGCGCAGCACCGGATAATCGTGGAAGTTCGACTGTTGCGGCACGCCATCCTTGAAGATCACCTGCTCCCTCAATGCGGCGGAGACGCCCATCACGATACCGCCTTCGACCTGCGTTGCCACGTTCTTAGGCAGCACGGCGACGCCCGGATCAACAGCGGCCCAAACGTTGTGCACCTTGATTTCGCCGGTCTTCTTGTCGAGCGAGATTTCCACGACTTGTGCCATGTGGGTCTCCCACATATCTGAATAGGCGACGCCTAAGGCGCGACCGGCGGGACGTTTCTTGTTCCAGTTTGCCATCTTCGCGACTTCGCGCAGCACGGCCTGTGCCCGCGGCTGCTTTGTCAGCAGTTGCAGGCGGAACTCGATCGGGTCCTGCTTGCGTACCTTCGCCACCTCGTCGATCATGGTTTCGACCGCAAACTTGGTGTACCCGCCGCCGACGCCGCGGTAGAAACCGACATCGACCGAGCGCTCCTGACGCGCGAACTCGATCAACTGATCGTTGATGCCGTATACGATCTCAGAGCCTTCCTGGAACGGACTGTCCTTGCCGCCGGCAGCCTTGAATGCGCCCGGGTTTGCACGAGCATAGATCGATTCGCCTGCCAACCTGTGGTGCCAGCCGACGATGTTGTTTTGCGCGTCGAGGCCGACTTCCAGGTGCTGGGCCACCAGAGGGCGGAATTTGTCATTGCGCACGTCGTCTTCGCGCGTCCAGGTAACCTTGACCGGTTTGCCGTCGGCTTCCTTTGCAATCAACGCCGCGTCGATCGTAAAGTCCGCATCGAAGCGGCGGCCCAAACCGCCGCCCATCAGCGTGGTGTTGACCTTCACATCCGCAGCCGGAATCTTGAGCGTGGCCGCGACCGCACCGGTAGCAATCGATGGGCTCTGGTTCGGTGACCAGATCTCGACTTTGTCGCCGGTCCATTTCGCGGTGGCATTCATCGGCTCCATCGTCATGTGGGCTGTGTGCTCGGTCTGGTAATCCGCTTTCAGCACGCGAGCCGCGCCTTTGATGTTTTGCGCAGCGTTTCCATGCTTTTCGACCGTAACGCCGGCCTTGGCGGCGTCCAGGTCATTGGCCACCGCCTGGTAGTCCTTCATCACTGTGTCGGACGAGTAGGCCTTCGCGGGCGAAGCATCGCCCCAGGTGACCTTGAGCGCATCCTTCGCCTGGCGCGCAGCCCAGGTGTTCTCTGCAAGGACAGCGACGCCGTATGGCAGCGTCACGGTCTTGATGAAACCCTTTACGGCTTTGGCTGCGGAATCGTCTACCGACACCAGCTTGTCTTTTTGTACGGGCGGGCGCAGGACCGCTGCGTGGATCATGCCGTCGAGTTTGACGTCGATGCCGAAGTTGGCCTTGCCGCGGGTCTTGTCGACGGTGTCGACGCGTTGCACGCCCTTGCCAATGTAACGGCAGTCTTTCAGCGGCTTGAGCATCGCCGGCGTAACCGGCGGCAGCCCATCCGGCACCTTGGCGAAGCTGGCGATTTCGCCGTAGCTCATCGTGCGCTTGGACGATGCATGCTTGACCACACCCAGCTCGGTCGTCAACTCGCCGACTGGCACATTCCATTTATCGGCCGCTGCCAGCAGCAATACCTGTCGTGCCTGAGCACCGGCGAGGCGCAATACCTCGTAGTAGCCGCGCGTGGTCTTCGATGCGCCGGTCGCCATATTGCCACCGAACAGCTTGTTGCCGTAAGCCTTGGCGTTGGTTTCTGCCTGTACTACTCGTACTTTGGACCAGTCGGCATCGAGATCTTCAGCCACACATAGCGGCTGGGCAGTCATTGCACCTTGCCCCATCTCGGAAGCCGGCGAGACGATGGTAATGATGCCGTCGGCGCCAATCGTGATCCACTGGTTCGGAACCAGGTTGGCATTTTGCGCGATTGCCTGGCCCGCTTTGGTAAGCGTCGGCAGGCCGAAGGCGACACCGATGGCAAAGCCACCAGAGCCGAGCAGGAATTGACGGCGCGACAATTTGACGCTGGTTACTGGCTTGGTCATGGAATCACGCCTCCTTTTTCTTTTTGGTATTTGTGCCGGCGGCGCGTTCGATCGCGCACACGATCTGGTTGTAGGTGCCGCAACGGCAAATGTTGCCGCTCATCGCGTCGACGATTTCCTTGCGGTTGGGCTTGGGGTTCGATTTCAGCAAGGCAGCAGCCGACATGATCTGGCCGGACTGACAATAGCCGCACTGCGGCACAGCCTCTTCCACCCACGCCTTTTGCAGCGGATGGTCGCCATTGGCGGACAGGCCTTCGATCGTCGTGATTTTCTTGCCCTCGAGCGCTGCCGCCGGCGTAACGCAGGAACGCGTCGCCACGCCGTCGACATGGACCGTGCAGGCCCCGCACATTGCCATTCCACAGCCGAATTTGGTGCCGGTCATGCCCAGCGTATCGCGCAGTACCCACAGGAGCGGCATGTCGGATGTTGCTTCGACTTCAACGCTCTTGCCATTGATGTTCAGTTGCATGAAATTCCCTCTTCAAATAGGTGTTGCCAAACCTCTTACGATACCACAGCTTGCCTATAGGACATATCTCATGAACCGTTGAACATCGATCCGCCGACCGCGAGTGTTACACAGATGAAAAACCCCGGCAGAAGATACAGCTCTTTTTCGAATCGTTTGCGATTTTCAGTTAAAGCCGCTTTACACCTTAGAGTCGACGAGCAATTGCTTTAATGGCATCAATCTCGCACCATGCGGTTACCGTGCGCCCGAGCGGGCGTACGGTAATCGCAACTCGCCGGCTGTTGCCTACGGAATCACCAGGTCGACCAGCGGACCGTGCTGCTGTGCGCCGTACACATCACGGTCGAAGGCCGAGCCGCTGCCATGGCTGGCAAAGCGCCGCGGCAACGTAATTTTGATTGCACGTACCCGATCGAAGGGGATGATGCGTACCAGCTCACGCTCGACGTCGTATAGCGGCGCGAGCGTCGCCTCGGTGAGTACGCCCGAATCGCGCACACGCTGGTAGGTTTCAACATCGTTGAACATCAGGTCAATGGTGATTTGAAACGGCCCCGCATTTTTGCTGCGCAGGACGGCAGCCAGTTCTCCAAGCTTGGCCATATCAGATTGCCTCCAGATCGATCGGGAACAGTTTGCGGGAATCGTCGACGTCCATCAGGTGATAGACGCTGAATTCGTAGACCTCGCCGCCGGCAACATCCGACGGCGAAAACGGAAATGCAAGATTGCCTGCGGTGGTCTTGCGTCCTTCGAACGGACAGTGCAGGAATGAAGAACGCGCCAGCGACAATACGTAATTCGCCAGTTCCTGGGTATTGGCGACCGCTTCGATCAGCACACCCACTTCGCGCGGCGGAATATGCCGTTCCGGATCCAGTTTTCCAAGCACGGCGTCACGGCCGTAATAGCGGAAGCCGAGGGCGAAGTCGATGTCCTGCACGTCCGCGCCAAGATTGCGGCGCACCGCACCGCGCACCGTTTGCTCGATCACGTCCAGGTTTGCGATCACGATACGGTCGCGCACGCCGGCGATGGTGAATGCCCGGAAGCCGACCCGGCGAGCGCCTTCCAGCTTGATACGGTAACGCTTCGTGGGGATGAAGCGTGAGCCTGACACCCGCACCGTCTGCCGGTCGATTTGCTCAAAGCTGGCCGTGGTGAGGTCGACTTCGCCTTCCGGCTCGTACAGGACCAATGGGTCGCCCTGTTCATACATCGTATGCGCAGCGACGGAATCGGGCGTGCAGATCCGGTTGGTTGCGAGCGGACGCACCAGGAAGTGATCGCGCCGCATCACGCCGAGCAGACTGTCGTTGGGTGCGAGCGGTAGTCCGCACTGCGCACCGCATTCCATGATTTTTGCCATGTGCAGCGCCAGGCCCGCGTCATAGCCGCGTGATATCGGCAGCGCCGCATAGATCGCGGTATCACACGAGCGGCCGGCCAGCACGACGTCGGCGCCTTGCGCCAGCGCCTCGGCGAACGGCTCGGTGCCCATCTGGCCGACGATACGCGTGCTCTCCATTACGGCCCTTTCCGTCAACGGCGGCGCATCGGTCATCGGTGTGATGTTGCCGGCGCTAAGCGCGTCCCGTACCCGGGATTTATCAATTTCGGAATGGATGGTGGCGAGTTTGAAGTGCAGGCCGTGCTCGCGGGCGATGTCGAGCATGAGTTCGCGGACGAACTGCAAGTTCGGTTCGCCGCCGCCCATGCCGGCCGATCCGATGACCAGCGGCACGCCGGCGGCGCGGGCGCCGACCAGCGCATGCGTCAGGTCGCGCCGGAT
>JBBWZW010000325.1:0-11625 GCA_039649305.1 Burkholderiales bacterium | reverse complement strand
GATCAGCTCGATGCCGAGAATGAACGCTAGCTGCTTCGCCACCTCGGTCTTGCCGACGCCGGTCGGGCCGGAAAACAGGAACGATCCAATCGGCTTGTCGGTCTTGCCCAGGCCGGCACGCGCCATCTTGATGGCGGAGCCAAGCGCTTCGATCGCCGGGTCTTGCCCGAACACGACGTTCTTCAGGTCTCGGTCGATTGTCTGCAGCTTGGTACGGTCGTCCTGGTTGACCGATTGCGGCGGAATACGCGCAATCTTCGAGATGATGTCTTCGATCTCTGATTTGCCGATCGTCTTTTTCTGCTTCGACTTTGGCAGGATACGTTGCGCAGCACCTGCTTCATCGATCACGTCGATTGCCTTGTCCGGCAAATGTCGGTCGTTGATGAAGCGCGCTGCGAGCTCGGCAGCCGAAGTCAGTGCCGACGCCGAATACTTGACGCCGTGATGCTCTTCGAAGCGCGACTTCAGGCCACGTAGAATCTGCACGGTCTGTTCGACGGTCGGTTCATTGACGTCGATCTTCTGGAAGCGACGCGACAACGCATGGTCTTTCTCGAAGACGCCGCGGAACTCGGTATAGGTGGTAGCGCCGATGCACTTGAGCTGGCCGCTCGAAAGAGCCGGCTTCAGCAAGTTAGATGCATCGAGCGTACCGCCCGAAGCCGATCCCGCACCGATAATGGTGTGGATCTCATCGATGAACAGGATGCCGTTCGGGTTGTCCCGCAATTGCTTGAGGACCGCCTTCAGGCGCTGTTCGAAATCACCCCGGTACTTGGTCCCGGCAAGCAGAGCACCCATGTCAAGCGAGTACACGACCGCATTCTGCAAGACCTCCGGCACATCACCCTGAGTCACGCGCCATGCCAGGCCTTCCGCAATCGCGGTTTTGCCAACACCGGCTTCACCCACGAGCAGCGGATTGTTCTTGCGACGGCGGCACAAGGTCTGGATGACCCGTTCCACTTCCGACTCTCGGCCGATGAGCGGATCGATCTTGCCTTCCGCTGCCAGCTTGTTAAGGTTCTGGGTGAACTGGTCGAGCGGGCTTTCCTTCTGCTGGCCTTCGGCCTGCGCATCTTCCGCGCCTTCCGGCGCCTTTTGCGCATCAACTTGCTGATCCTTGCGTACGCCATGCGAAATGAAGTTCACGACGTCGAGGCGGGTCACGCCTTGCTGATGCAAGTAATACACAGCATGCGAATCTTTTTCACCGAAGATGGCTACCAGGACGTTCGCACCCGTGACTTCCTTCTTCCCGTTGGAAGCGGACTGCACATGCATGATCGCACGCTGGATCACACGCTGAAAACCAAGCGTGGGCTGCGTGTCGACTTCGCTCGTGCCGGGTACGGTCGGCGTATTATCGCTGATGAAATTGGTCAGCGTTTTGCGCAGATCTTCTATGTTCACTGCGCATGCGCGCAGCACCTCAGCTGCCGACGGGTTGTCGAGCAACGCGAGCAACAGGTGCTCGACTGTGATGAACTCATGCCGAGCCTGACGTGCCTCGACAAAAGCCATATGCAAACTTACTTCTAATTCCTGCGCAATCATGCTTCCTCCATCACGCATTGCAGGGGATGCCCTGCTTTTCGAGCGTGGGTTAATACTAATTCTACTTTAGTCGACGCGATATCTTTAGGATACACGCCGCACAGACCTTTTCCATCACGATGAACCTTGAGCATGATCTGCGTCGCGGTTTCTCGGTCCTTGTTAAAGTACTCCTGGATGATTGAGACGACAAACTCCATGGGGGTGTAGTCGTCGTTTAAAAGCAGTACTTGGTACATTGGGGGCGGCTTGAGTTTCTCCTCTTGCCTAGCAAGTACTGTGCCGTTTTCATGCTTGGTTGCCATGCGTATAGTCAAAGTGCGTTCAACTGTCCCTCTATGCGTAAAGCTAAGGGTATCGCATTTATCTTACGCCGTTTCTCAATAGTGCGCAGATGATGCTCAATTCGTGTAAATCAAGAGTGCCCTGCTGCAATGAGATTGTAAAATCTCAAAACAGGGCTGAAAACTACCTTGACTTTTATATTTTTTGCAGGAACAATGGTATTTATTGATAACAGCAGTTGATATGCTATTGTCAATATGATTGAGCAAGTTCTAAAGGAGGGGGCAGCGTTACGCGAGGCTTCTTGCTTTTACGGCTCGTGTGATTAGTTATTATTTGAAAGACGCTTTTATGGCAACAGGTACCGTCAAGTGGTTCAACGACTCCAAAGGCTTCGGATTTATCACTCCGGATGACGGCGGTGAAGATTTGTTCGCCCACTTTTCCGCAATCCAAATGAACGGCTTTAAGACTCTCAAAGAAGGTCAAAAAGTTTCGTTCGAAGTCACGCAAGGCCCCAAAGGCAAGCAAGCTTCCAACATTCAGGCCCCCTAATCACACCGATTAGCAAGTGCGCAAAAACCCTGCTACCGCGGGGTTTTTTTTCGTCCGTTACCACTACCCCGCATACGTAGAATCAGACCGCGAATATATGCGGAAGTTGCAGAAAACGGGTATAAACGCGCAATTAAATTGTTCGTACCAAGAGTTACTCTCCCCTTGTGCATCATCTACGTCGCCTGACACTGCTGAACAGGTCTGCCGCTTCGCGGCTTTATCACGTCACGCATGGGTATCGAGGCACAAATAAAAAGGTCAGAGGTCTCCGGCCTCTTTTTTACCAGGCTGCCCGGTCGAAATTACATGTTTTCGATCATGACTTCGCCGAAGCCGGAGCACGACACCTGTGTCGCGCCTTCCATCAGGCGCGCGAAGTCGTAAGTTACCTTCTTCGATGCGATCGCTTTCTCCGTCGAGCTGATGATCAGGTCGGCCGCTTCGGTCCAACCCATATGACGCAGCATCATCTCAGCCGACAGGATCAGTGAGCCCGGGTTCACGTAGTCCTTACCTGCATACTTTGGCGCAGTACCGTGCGTCGCTTCGAACATGGCGACCGAGTCCGACATATTGGCGCCAGGAGCGATACCGATGCCGCCGACTTGCGCAGCAAGTGCATCCGAAATGTAGTCGCCATTCAGGTTCAGGGTCGCGATCACACTGTATTCATTCGGACGCAGCAGGATCTGCTGAAGGAAAGCGTCAGCGATGGAATCCTTGACGAGGATCTCCTTGCCTGTCTTCGGATTCTTGAACTTGCACCATGGGCCGCCATCGATCATCTGTGCGCCGAATTCCCTTTGCGCCAGTGCATAGGCCCAGTCACGGAAGCCACCTTCGGTGTACTTCATGATGTTGCCCTTGTGGACTATCGTGACCGACGGCTTGTCATTGTCGATCGCATACTGGATGGCCTTGCGGACCAGGCGCTCGGTGCCTTCGCGCGAAACCGGCTTGATGCCGATACCCGACGAACCCGGGAAGCGGATCTTTTTCACGCCCATTTCCTTGGTCAGGAATTCGATCAGCTTTTTCGCACCGTCGGAGCCTTCGGCCCACTCGATACCGGCGTAGATGTCTTCGGAGTTTTCACGGAAGATGACCATATCGGTCTTTTCCGGCTCACGTACCGGCGATGGCACGCCTTTGAAGTAACGTACCGGACGCAGGCAGACGTACAGGTCGAGTTCCTGGCGCAGCGCGACGTTCAGCGAGCGGATGCCGCCGCCGACCGGCGTAGTCAACGGTCCTTTGATGGACACCACATACTCTTTTACCGCGTTCAGCGTTTCTTCGGGCAGCCACACATCGGGACCATATACATTGGTCGATTTTTCGCCCGCGTATACTTCCATCCAGCTGATCTTGCGCTTGTCGCCATACGCCCTGGCCACGGCTGCATCAACGACCTTGATCATCACCGGAGTGATATCGACGCCGGTGCCATCCCCTTCGATGTATGGAATAACAGGGTTGTCAGGGACGTTCAGCGAAAAATCGCCGTTGACGGTGATTTTCTTGCCGGCGGCAGGCACTTTGATATGTTGATACATCGCGGACTCCGGGGTTAATGGAAAAAATGGAAGGCAGTCGTATTGCTTCTTGTATTTCTTTCCTCAGACCTGCCATAAATTTTGCGGCAAGAAACTTTTCGCGCGTTGAAGCTGCTCTCCAAAGCAGACCATATCAAAGAGGCAGTACTATTGCCGACTGCGGGGAAAAACGCATTGTTATACACACCCCGCACTTTGTTACGAAAAGCTTAGCATGGCGCTTATATTATTCAATAAACCCTATCAGGTGATGTGCCAGTTCTCGCCGCATCCCACGCGACAGACGCTGGCCGACTATCTGAACATTCCCGATGTCTACCCGGCTGGCAGACTCGATGCGGACAGCGAAGGGCTGCTCCTGCTGACCGACGACGGAAAAATCCAGCATGAGATCAGCCACCCGGCGCGCAAGCAACCGAAAACCTACATCGTACAAGTTGAAGGCGAACCAGATGCCTCGGCTATCAAACGATTGCAGGGCCCGCTCGATCTCGGGGAGTTCGTGACCCAACCTTCCCAGGTGCGGCATATTCAAGAGCCCGACTGGCTCTGGCCGCGCGATCCACCTATCCGCCAACGGCTCAACTTACCTACCAGCTGGCTGGCCATTACCCTGTCCGAGGGAAAAAACCGCCAGGTACGGCGCATGACAGCCACGGTCGGCTTCCCCACGTTGCGGCTGGTTCGTACGGCGATCGGCCCATTTACCCTCGAAACGCATCCCCTCTGGCCGGGGGACTGGAGCGAAGTCTCGGCGGATGTGCTCGGCTGAAGCTGATGCTGGCAGCGATGCGCTGCACCTCACTCGTGCGACGACATGACACATTATCAAGAAGCCGGCACCTGTTGAGTCGAGAACAATATTTTGTCGAAAACTTGTCAACCGGCAGGACTGGGTACCGTTATTGACAATGATTCGCATGAATCACCGGTTTTTTAAACGAAACATTTTCGAGGACGACAAAATGAACAAACTGATCGCTGCCCTGGTTGCTGGCCTGTTCGCTACTTCCGTTTTTGCACAAGGCACGGCTCCTGCTGCCGCACCGGCTGCTGCTCCTACTGATGCGTCCGCTCCTAAAGCCAAAAAAGTCAAAAAAGCCAAAAAAGCAAAGAAAACTGCACCGGCTGCCGGAGCTCCTGCTGCATCGAAGTAATCAGCAATTCAGCTTTATGAAGGCAGGTTTTACGCTTGCCTCTTAAGTAAAAAGGCAGGCGGCGAACCTGCCTTTTTTCTTTTCGTGTTATTTTCTGCCTCTTCAACGACTTCCTGCCTCAATTCCTCACCATGACCACGGCTATCATTCCTTTGATCAAACTGGCCGGCGCCGCGCTGGCTGTTACATCAGCAGTCGCTTTCGCGCAGCAGCCGCGAAAGATGCCGGTGGTTCCTGTAACCGCGGGGATTCATATGATTAAGGCCGAGGTTGCTGCAACGGAAGCGGATCGCCAGCAAGGCCTGATGTTCCGCGAAAGGATGGGCCAAAACGAAGGAATGGTATTCCTGTTCGAAGGACCTGCACGCGTGTGCATGTGGATGAAGAACACACTGATCCCGCTATCGGTTGCATTCCTCGATGCGGAGGGAAAGATCATCAATATTGAAGATATGCAACCCCACAGCACCGAGTCGCACTGCGCGAAAACGCCGGCGCGTTACGCATTGGAGATGAACCAGGGCTGGTTCAAGCAAAAGAACATCAAGCCCGGCGCCACGATCGGGGGATTGCCTCACTGACGCCTTGGGCCGGGAGTCCTATCGCAGCCCCTGAGCCTGCCGCCGTATTAACGACAAAATAAGCGACAAAAACCCGCGTGACATCAGTCATGCGGGTTTTTTCTGAACCTGCCTGCTCCCGGTGGACAAGCCAGCGGGGCCGCGGTATCTGTCTGCTTAGGCCAGGGCCTTCAGGGCTGCAGCGAGACGGCTCTTGTGGCGAGCAGCCTTGTTCTTGTGGATGATTTTCTTGTCGGCGATACGATCGATCGTGGAGATCGAATTGTGAAACACTGTCGACGCGGTTGCCTTGTCGCCTGCCTCGATCGCTTTACGAACGGCTTTGATCGCCGTGCGCAACGTCGAACGCTGGGCAGAATTATGTGCGTTTTGCTTGACTGCTTGACGAGCACGTTTGCGCGCTTGTGCGGTATTTGCCATGAATAGTTCCTAAAACGAAATCGGACTGCGTTCGCGAAATTGCGAGACAGAATTCTGTAAAGCCAAGGATTATAACGACTTTTCCGACAACGGACAATCCGCTTCTTTGTCGGTCAATCGGCATTGCCATGAAGTTAACGATCCAACTGGCTTGCGGCCCTCTGCAGCGGGCTCCATTACGAATTTAAAAACACTTGCCGCGCTTGCCACGCCATGACCAGCGGCTATAATTGCGCCCCTTGACATCTTCTCCGCCCTAAAGGACGGAGATTCCCACGACTGGCGGCACATGTCCGTGCCGGGCAAGGATATTTAATGCAGCGCTCACACCCCGATGATTGTTCAAAGCGCATCTGCATACCCGCTGCCTTACTCCACGCCCTGCGATACCTTTCGGCCACTCGGGCGGCAGACCGCCGCACCGAGAACCGAGTTGGGATGTGAAACGTTGTACGGATAGCTAAAGAGAAAGGAAGCAAGAAACGGGGGCGTGAAGGCGCCAGGCTTACCTCCCCGCCGTTTTCGACGGGATTTCTTGCGCAAACTTAATGAATCTGCATAAAACGCTTGCCACCGTCTCTGGCATGACGATGCTTTCGCGCGTAACGGGATTAATTCGTGAGTTGCTGATTGCGCGAGCGTTCGGCGCATCGGCTTATACAGACGCCTTCTTCGTTGCCTTCCGTATCCCCAACCTGCTGCGCAGACTTTTCGCCGAGGGCGCTTTTTCGCAAGCCTTCGTTCCGATACTCGCCGAGTACAAGAATCGCCACGGTTTGGACGCGACCAAGGATCTGGCCAGCCACGTTGCGACAGTCCTGAGTTGGGCGTTACTCATTACATGCGCGCTCGGCGTCGCTGCTGCGCCGGTAATTGTTTATTTCATCGCAACAGGCCTGAAATCGGATCCCGATGCATTTGATGTATCGATCGCGATGACGCGCATCATGTTTCCCTACATCGGCTTTATGTCGTTTGTGGCGCTGGCCGGCGGAATCCTGAACACATGGCGGGAATTCAAAATTCCGGCAATCACACCGGTTTTGCTGAACCTGTCTTTCATCGCGGCGTCGCTGTTCGTGGCGCCTCATCTTAAGCAACCGATCTATGCACTGGCATTCGCGGTATTTGTGGGCGGCATCCTGCAGATCGCGATCCAGATTCCCGCCCTGCGCAAAATCGGCATGCTGCCGCGTATCTCTCTCGACCCGCGGCCGGCTTTGGCCGACGCTGGGGTAAGGCGAGTGCTGAAGCAAATGGTGCCGGCAACTTTTGCCGTGTCCGTTGCGCAAATAAGCCTGATCATCAACACAAATATCGCGTCACGGCTGCAAAACGGCAGCGTCTCCTGGCTCTCCTATGCCGACCGCCTGATGGAGTTCCCTACGGCCCTCCTGGGGGTCGCATTGGGCACGATCCTGTTGCCGAGCCTGGCCAAAGCCCACGCCGATGCGGACGCCGCAGAATATTCCTCCTTGCTCGACTGGGGCCTGCGACTGACCTTCCTGCTTGCGCTGCCTTCTGCGGTGGGACTCGCCACGCTCTCGGAGCCCCTGACGACCACCTTGTTCCACTATGGAAAATTTGACGAGCAAGCGGTCGCCATGACGGGGCGCGCGCTGATCGCCTACGGTGTCGGTTTGATCGGATTGATTTTGGTAAAGATTCTCGCGCCGGGTTTCTATGCGAAACAAGATATCAGAACGCCTGTCAAAATCGCTATCGGGGTCCTGATTGCCACCCAGTTGATGAACCTGCTGTTCGTGCCGTGGATCGCCCATGCGGGTCTTGCACTGTCAATCGGACTTGGCGCCTGCCTGAATGCGGTGTTTCTCTACTGGGGTCTGCGCCGGCGCGGCATTTATGTGGCGCACAAGGGATGGGGAATATTCTTGATTCGACTGGCCGGGGCGCTGTTCCTGCTGGCGGGCGTTGCGCTCTGGACTGCTGGACATTTCGACTGGATCGGCATGCACCAGCAGCCGTGGAAGCGCGTAGGCGCATTGGTGCTCGTCATGCTTGTTTGTGGCGCCACCTATTTCGGAGCATTGCTTGCAATGGGATTTCGCTTCAGGGATTTCAGGCGCATTTCGGCATGACGATGCGAAGCTGGTTGACATAGACCGTCATCTTTATGGCCGGCTATCCTTTCATTGACGGCTTCGTGTTATATGATGGTCTTGTATGATGATCAAATCTCTAGACTACTTTGCCTCGCTAGTCCAACAAGACGATTCGATCCCCTTGTTCGAGGCTGCGCTGGCAATTGCCCAGGACGTCGATCCGCAGCTCGATCTGTCGGCAACTCAAGCCGAGATCGAGATTCTCGCTGCCAGACTGCAACGCCGTTTGGCGTTGGATGCGTCGAGCGTGCAAAAGCTGCGCATGCTCAATCATTTTTTTTACCATGAGCTGGGCTTCGCCGGTAACGTCAACGATTACTACGACCCCGACAACAGCTACCTGCACCGGGTCATCAGCACGCGCCGGGGCATTCCGATTTCGCTCGCGGTGGTGTACATGGAACTTGCGCAGCAGATAGGCCTGAATGTGAAAGGCATTTCCTTCCCTGGCCACTTTCTGATGAAGCTGTCAGTGCAATCGGGCGATATCGTTCTCGACCCATTCAACGGGGTGAGCTTGTCGCGTGAGGAACTCGAAGAACGACTGGAGCCCTATTTTGAGCAGCAAGGCTACCCGTCGGAGATACCCCTGGGCTCCTATCTGCAGGCGGCACCGCCGCGGGATATCCTGGTGCGCATGTTGCGAAATTTAAAAGCGCTGTTTGTCGAACACGCGCGCTGGCAGCGGGTGTTGGGCGTGGAGCAACGGCTGGTAATCCTGTTGCCGGACGATATTACCGAGCGCCGCGACCGCGGCCTCGCCTACGCCAACCTGGAATGCCCACAGGCCGCGCTGCGCGACCTGGAAGCGTACCTCGATGAGCGGCCGCATGCATCGGATGCCGACATGATACGCGGCCGGCTTCCCGAGTTACGGGAAGCGTGCAAAAGGCTTAATTAATTTAACTAATCGACGGCCAACCGACCGCCGGGGGCGCAAGTCACCCCTTCGATTTCGCCTCGATCGCTTCCCATTTTTCCAGGTTCTCCATCAGCAGCGCATCGAGCTCGGCAAAGCGCTGATTGAGCCGCTGCACCTCCGCCGGTTGCTGCTTGTAGAGATCGGGATCGGCCAATCGCTCCGAAATCGTTTTCTGTTCGGCTTCGAATCCGGCGATCAGCGCAGGCAGCGTCTCGAGTTCGCGCTGGTCCTTGTAGCTGAGTTTCTTCTGCTTTGCCGGCGCGGCTTGCGCTTCTTTAGCTGCGGGCTTCGGCGTTTCCTTGCCGGGAACCGCTTGCGAAGTGGTCGGACGAACGCGCTCCCAATCGCTGTAACCGCCTACATATTCGCGCCATAGTCCATCGCCCTCGGCGACGATCACCTGGGTCACAACGTTGTCGAGGAAGGTGCGGTCATGGCTGACGAGAAACACTGTTCCGCTGTACTCCTCCAACAATTCCTCCAGCAGCTCGAGGGTATCGATGTCGAGGTCGTTGGTGGGTTCGTCGAGCACCAGGACATTCGCAGGCTTGGCAAACAACCTTGCCAGCAGCAGCCGGTTGCGTTCGCCACCCGAAAGTGACTTCACCGGCGAGCGCGCGCGTTCCGGAGCGAACAGAAAATCGCTCAGATACGTCATCACATGCTTGCGCTGGCCATTGATTTCGACCCAGTCGCTGCCAGGCGAAATCGTCTCGGCCAGGCTGGCCTCTTCGTTCAATTGCGCGCGCATCTGGTCGAAATACGCGACCTGCAATCGCGCGCCCTGCTTCACGCTGCCGGCATCCGGTTGTTCTTCGCCGAGAATCAGTTTCAGCAGCGTGGTCTTGCCGGCGCCGTTCGGGCCGATCAGTCCGACCTTATCGCCGCGCAGGATGGTCGCGGTGAAGTCTTGCACGATCACCTTTTCGCCGTAGCGTTTGTTGACGTCGGTCAGCTCAGCGACAATCTTGCCGGAGCGCTCACCAGCCGAAACATCGAGTTTGACCTGTCCCTGCTGGTCGCGCCGCACATTGCGTGTGCGCCGCAATTCTTCTAGCCGTCTGACCCTGCCTTCGTTGCGAGTGCGGCGCGCTTCGACGCCTTTGCGGATCCAGACTTCTTCCTGCGCCAGGAACTTGTCGAACTTGGCATTCTCGATCGCTTCGATTTCCAGTTGCTCTGCCTTGCGGGTTTGGTACGCGCTGAAATTGCCGGGAAACGAAAGCAGGCGCCCGCGGTCGAGTTCAATGATGCGGGTCGCGACGTTATCCAGGAATGAGCGATCGTGCGTAATGAACAGCACGCTGCCCTTGTAGTCGCGCAGCAGGCCCTCCAGCCACAGGATGGATGTGAAGTCGAGATGGTTGGTCGGCTCATCCAGCAGCAGCACATCGGGCGCGCCTACCAGTGCGCAGGCCAGTGCAACCCGTTTTTGCGTACCGCCCGACAGCGTGCCGACCAATGCATCCTTGTCCAGATTCAGGCGCCCGAGCGTCGTTTCGACGCGATTGGAGAGATTCCATGCGTCCGCCGCATCGAGCCTGGTCTGGATAGTGTGCATGCGCTCCATCAACGCTTCGTCATCGTTTCCGCCGAGCTTCCCGATCAGTTCGTTGTATTCGGCGAGCAATGCAGGCATCTCGCCGAGCCCGGAAGCGACGGCGTCGAATACCGTCATCTCACCCGGGAAGTGCGGCTCCTGCTCGACATAGGAAATCTTCAGCCCTTGCTGCATGACCAACAGGCCATCGTCCAGCCTTGACATGCTGGCAAGGATTTTCAGCAGCGAAGACTTGCCGGTTCCGTTACGTCCGATCAAACCGACGCGCTCAGTCGATTCCAGCGAAAATTCCGCGTGGTCGAGTAGCGCAAAATGGCCGAACGCGAGTTGTGCGTCGGAGAGGGAAATGACTGCCATAGCGAGCAAAGCGCACGGGAATGCGCGACCAAATAGATGAAGGAAGCCCGCATTGTACCGACTGCATGAACTAAGCAGTTATTTCTTGCGCCGGTCGGCTATAATCTCGGGCGTAAATTGGAATAGTTTTCAATTTCCCAAGCGTCTCGCCGTAGTTCAATGGATAGAACGAGTGCCTCCTAAGCGCTAGATACAGGTTCGATTCCTGTCGGCGGGACCAAAACCCGATACATTCCCCTTCCAAATCAAATAGTTAGAACCAAGTGGACTGGAAAGCTGCGATACAGAGTGTGATACACGGACACATATCGTGGTCCGAACATGCTCATTCGCATAGGCGCAGCAGTCTCAATTATGGTTCAACATCTTCAACTTCGTGGAAAGACGTGGCAGTTTTATATGCGCGTCCCACAGCATCTCGTCCCCCACTACGGTAAGCAGTTCATTCGTAAGAGTCTTGGCACATCGGACCGTACAGAAGCCATTAGGAAAGGTGAGGAACAAGCCCGCATCTATAGGGCAGAGTTTGCAGTACTCACTGAAGG
>JBBWZW010000372.1:0-4007 GCA_039649305.1 Burkholderiales bacterium | reverse complement strand
ACCCGGGGCTTAATATGGGAAAAGCCTGCACCGGGTTATACGGATCGAACGTTACGCGGCTCCACCCGTTGCCAAGCGGGACCTTGGTCCCGTTGGCGCAACCGCCCTTGAACGCCGCGGCGGATGGTGTGCAATGGAGGCTTAGCCCGGGTAGCCCTGGTGCGTTGAAGATGGTAAGCGCGAATCAAGCCAGCTACACTCCACCTCCACCCGGATCTATCAATGCTGATAAGCCGGTGACCGTAAATGCGACTGTTGGCCGATTGACGAAGAGCCTTACGATCACGTTGCATTGGAATACGCGGGCTGTTTATAGCAATTAAAGATGCTTCTTTTCCGGCGTTGCCCTCATTGGCGGGTCGCGACTGAACTGACCCGCCCTACGATGCGGCGACGGCTTTTGCGTTAAACGCGACCGTGTGTGGTATTCATTCTTTGACTGCCGCGTCATCCGCGCTTACCAGGGCATGCGCGATCATTCGATCGAACATGCGGCTCAGCCGTTCCTGCTCACCCGCGGTCAGGCAGCCGAAGATTTCTTCGTTGCGGCGCGCGATCACTTGCATCACCCGCTGCCACTTTTTCGCGCCCTTGGGTGTGAGCGTCAACACGACGCCGCGAGCGTCGGCCGCGCTCATGTCCTTCTTCACCAGCCCCTGGTCGACCAACCCCTGAGCCGCCCGACTGGCCTGGCCCTTGTTGAGGTTAGCCTGCTGGGCAAGATCATTGACGGACAGCGGTTCGAACGAGCCTATCGCGGCGAGGCACCGGCCTTCGCTCATTGAAAGGCCGGCATCATTCACATACGCGAACTGACTTACTCGGTCGCTCAGCTTGTGCAGCAGATGCAGCCGGTAAGTCAGCGTTCGATCCAGGCGCGTCTCGTTGTCGAGCGCGCGCGTGGACAAGGTCACTTCAGGTTTCATCGTCAGTCAAGTTTGATTCCGCTTGCCTTGATCACGCGACCCCACTTCTCACGCTCCGCCTTGGAATAGGCAGCCATTTCCTGCGGTGTGCTCGGGATGGATTCCAGGCCCAGAGTTTGAAAGCGAGCCTTCACCGCCGGCGTATCGAGTGCTGCCAGCAAGGCTTTGCTCAACGCGTTCACGGCTTCAGGCGGTGTTTTAACGGGTACAACCAGCCCCTGCCAGGCATACGCTTCAAAGTCCTTGAGCCCCTGCTCTGAAAGCGTCGGAATGGACTCGAAATTCTTTACGCGCGCCGGGCTGGCAATACCGATCGCACGCAGTTTGCCGGCGAGAATATGCGGATTGCCGCTGGCGGTGTCCACCAGCATGAACGGAACCTGGCCACCCACGACGTCCTGGACTGCCGGTGCTGCGCCCCGATAGGGAATATGGCTGAAATTCAGGCCGGTACGTTCCTTGAATAATTCGGTCGCCAGGTGATGCGGGCTGCCCGCTCCTGGAGTACCGTAGGCAATGGGGGCGGATTGCGCCTTCGCCCACGCGATAAATTCAGTCAGGTTTTTTACCGGCACTTGCGGATTGACCACCAGGATCATGGGGAAGCGTGCCATCAGACCGACCGGTGCGAAATCTTTTTCCACGTTGTATTGAAGCTTGGCATACAGCGAAGGATTGGCCGCAAGCGTCGCCGTGTCGGCCGTCAGCATCACGTGACCATCGGCCTTCGCTTTGGCGGCATAGTCTGCGCCAATGTTCGTGCCGGCGCCCGGTTTGTTATTGATGATGATCGGCTGGCCGAGAGTTTTGCTCATTTCCGCCGCTACTGTTCGGGCGACGACATCGGAGCCGCCTCCGGCTGCATAGGGCACAACCCATTCAATCGGCTGGTTCGGGAAAGCAGACGCGGCAAGCGGAAGGGCGAGGCCAAGCACCGCGAACGTCCGGCGGCCGATGGATGAAAATTGCATTTGTGTCTCCTCTGGTTATGTATGGATAAAGCTATTGTCTCCGGTTTCAGGCGGACGCCAGGCGTTGCGCTTGAGCGATGAGTGGCAATGCCGAAATCGTGTCGGGCTGGCGCGCAAGCAGCGCAAGACTCAGCGTAGCAAGAAAAAGCGAAGCCTTCTCTTCGCCCACCTCCGCGAGCGCATTGCTGAGCGCTGTGTAGGTCTGGTCGAGGTCATAATCAGTCATGAAGTCTCCTTCGGATGCGATACGGAGCCAATGCGGCGGATATGGTGCGCACGTCCGGTTCGCACCAGCGGCCGAGCACATATCCGTCGGGGCGGATGAGGTACAACGTGCCTTCGCGTGCGTCGTAGCGTTCCCAGGCCTGGCCGAATGCATCCGCCAGACTTCCGGAATGGGCGTCACCGATGCGTGTCACATGTAGTACCTGCACGGTTGATGAATCGAATTCTGCAAACCAAACGGGCAGTGCGTCGCGTTCGCTGAAATATAGCGCGACAAACTTATCTCCAAAGTAACGGGTCAGGTGGCTGCGGCCTTCCGGCGTTTGCAAAGCAGCTTCCGGCGCGGTATCGCCGGCTTGAGCGCCACCGTTGAAAGCACCGTCTTGCTCAGGCAGATTCAGCGGCGAACCCACATATTGAATAGGCGTGGTTTGCCGCGGATTGATGAGCGAGCGCACGTGTTCGTCTTCAGTCGCCAAACGCAAGGCCGCTTCACGCATCAGCTTGAAGCCGAAGTGCGGCGGCGCCATGAACTCAGTGCTCTTGGCGCCATAGGAGAGGTTCTCATGTGTGGCATGCAGGCGTTCCACGGTGTAGGAATCGAGCAATGCCTCCTCAGCGTTTCCTTGCACGACGAGAGCGAGCTTCCAGGCCAGGTTAGCGGCATCATCGAGGCCTGAATTGAGTCCGCGTACGCCAAAGATGGGGACCAGGTGCGCCGCGTCGCCGGCAAACAGAACGCGGCCGTGACGATAGCTGTCGAGCGTCAGGCATTTGGCATTGTAGATTGAAATCCACAATGGCTTCCACGGCGCATTCTCGCCGATCATCTCGAGATGGCTTTGCACCCGCGGTAACACGCTGTCTGGCTTGACCGCCTCGGCCGGGTCTTCATCGTCCCGGATCTGGTAGTCGATGCGCCATACGTTATCGGGCTGCCGATGCATCAGGATGGTGGAGCCGGGGTTGGATGGCGGGTCAAACCAGGCCAGCCGCTCAACCTCACGCTGCGTCTCCTGTTCAATATCCACGATCACGTAGCGACCTTCGTACTGCGTGCCTTTGAGTTGCAGGCCCAATTGCTCACGCACCGTGCTGCGTCCGCCGTCGCAGGCAACGAGCCACGCAGCCTGTAGTGTTTGACGTGAGCCGTCCGCCGACTCAACATCTACTTCGACACCTCCGGCGGTCTGGCGGACTGCGACCACCTTCGTCGACCAGCGTACCTCGCACAGTTTGGGGTAGCGCTGCATCGCTTCGTGTGCGTACTGTTCGATGTAGTACTGCTGGACGTTGATCATCGGACCGAAGCGTTCTGTCGGCTCGCTCGGCATGCGGAAATGCAGGACCTCATTCTGCCGATAGTGGCTACGCCCACCTACCCAGGATAAACCCTTGGCGACCAGCGCCTGGTCGGCCCCGATCCAGCTGAAAATCTCCTGCGAGCGCCGCGAGATGCAGATCGCGCGGCTTCCGGTGCAATAGCCGTCATCTGCTTCAATGACCAGCGATGCTATGCCTTGTTTTGCCAGCAGCGCGGCCAGCGTGAGCCCGACAGGACCTCCGCCTGCGATCAACACTGGCAGCGGTTGTGGGGATGGGGCCGATGATGATGAAAGCGGCATCTTCTGTCTGTCTCCGAATTAGTTGCGTGTACAACCATTTTTTTAATACTCTATTCCTGGTCTGTTGTATGCGCAACTATCTTTTAACAGTCTGCCTGGAAATATCCATCCGGAATGAATTAGCGATTAGGCTCCGCGCAGGGATAAGTTGGGCAATTTGGCGGCCGTCGCGGGATGCGGTGCAAGGCGTGAGGAGGAGCCATAGCGAGCTATGGCGACGACGAGCAACACGTTCGCAAGAAAAAAGAAGAACAGGCTCT
>JBBWZW010000276.1:0-11155 GCA_039649305.1 Burkholderiales bacterium | reverse complement strand
TGTCGGATGGCCTGCTGCATTTGCAATCGTTCCACCCGCGCGAATTTCTCGGCAGGACCCGTGAAGAACTTCCGATCGACATCGACTCGCTGGGTACGGCCCAGTGGGCTGCGCACCAGGGTCGTATCGCGGCGCGTGAGCCGTTTCATAATCTCGAATACAGAATCATCGATCGCCAGGGGCGTGCGCACTGGTTCAGCATCAATGGCGCGCCGCTGTTCGACGCAGCCGGTCAGTTCAACGGCTATCGCGGCACCGGGAAAGACATCACCGCGCGCAAGCAGGCGGAAGAGCTGGCGGTCGGGCAAGGAAAGATACTTGAAATGATCGCCACCGGCGCCAGCCTGGAGACGGTCCTCGAAAACCTGGTGCAGGTAATCGCGCAACAGTCGGCCGGGATGATCGGATCGGTCCTGTTGCTCGATGACGATGGAACCCACGTACACAGTAGCATCGCACCGGCCTTGCCGGATACCTTTTCGGCGCTCCTCAGGGGTGCTGCGATCGGTCCTTGCAATGGCTCATGCGGAGCCGCAATGTATCGGCGATAACGGGTGATCACCGCCGACATTTCGACCGACCCGCTGTGGGACGGATATCGCGACATCGCGCAGGCGTTTGGCCTCCAGGCATGCATATCCACTCCCATCCTGTCGCAGCAAGGCAAGGCGCTCGGCGCTTTCGCCATGTACCACGGCATCGCACATGTGCCGACCGCGGCCGAGCTCGGGCTGGCCGATATCGCCAGCCGCATCGCCGGCATTGCAATCGAGCGCAAGCAGGCGGAAGAACGCATACGCCATATGGCGCATCACGACACACTGACCGGATTGCCCAACCGCGCACTGCTGGAAGAACATGTCACGCAGGCGATTGCCATGGCGCAGCGCAACCAGACCAGTGCGGCGGTGCTGTTCATCGACCTCGACCACTTCAAGCACATCAACGATTCGCTCGGACATCATGTCGGCGATCATCTGTTGCGCGCGGTGGCGCGGCGCCTGAAGCACGCAATACGCGGCGGCGACCGCCTGGCACGCTTGGGGGGCGATGAATTTGTGCTCACCCTGCCTGGCCTGACGGCAGACCACGATGCCGCACGGATCGCACAGAAGGTGCTCGACACGCTGCGCCAACCGTTCGCGGTCGGCGGCCACGAACTGCATGTCAGCGGCAGCATCGGCATCAGCATGTATCCGGCGGACGGCGCCGACACGGAAGCGTTGACCCGCGCTGCGGACATCGCGATGTATCACGCGAAGGAAAAGGGACGCAGCAACTATCAGTACTTCACCGTTGGCCTGAACCAGGCTGTGCAGCATAGGCTGAAACTCGCCAGCCAGTTACGCCATGCGCTCGCGCACGGCGAACTCAGCGTGCAGTACCAGCCGCAAATCGACATGGCGACCGGCCGGATCTTCGCCGCTGAAGCGCTGGTCCGATGGCGCCAGCCGAATGGCTTTGTTCCTCCATCCGAATTCATCCCGATTGCCGAAGAGACCGGTTTGATCATCCAGCTCGGCGAATGGGTGCTGCAAACAGCCTGCGCGCAACTCAGGCGCTGGCGCGATGCCGGCTATACCGACATGAAAATCGCGGTCAACCTCTCGGCCAGGCAGATCGCGCAGCGCGGTTTTGTCGAATCGGTTGCACGCGCGCTGCACGAATCGGGATTGCCGCCGTCGGCGCTCGACCTCGAAATCACCGAGAGCCTGCTGATGCACCCGACGGAAGACAACCTGGCGCCCCTGACCCGCCTCAGCGAAATGGGTGTCCAGTTATCAGTCGACGATTTCGGCATCGGTTATTCCAGCCTGTCGTACCTGAAGCGGTTTCCGATCAACACACTGAAGATCGACCAGTCCTTCGTGCGCGGGATCGACCGCGACCAGGACGACATGACGATCGTTGCGGCCATCATTGCGATGGCCCAGAGCCTGCGCCTCAATGTCATTGCCGAAGGCGTCGAGACTGCCGCACAGGGCATGTTCCTGAGAGAACACGGCTGTTCATTGGCGCAGGGCTACTATTACAGCAAGCCGATGCCGGCCGAAGCAGTCTCGGAATTCCTGCAACGACAGCGCGAACGCAATAGCCACTCGAGCCTCAAACTCGTGCCGCGCACGGAAGACTGACCGCTTCCACTCAGGAACGCCTCCTACCGAGCGCAGCTTTCTGCGTGAATCATCCTGCGAACAAAAATCCGCATGCTACCCTCGAAGACGATACTGCCGCAGGCAACTGGCCAGGCGTACCGAGAGTAGGTTTGAAAAGGCTCCGACGCTCCTCAACGCGTTTATTCTTCGCACAATTCTTGTCTCATCGGGAATCTTTAGCAGGGTCAATGTGTCAACTGTTACATCTCTGATCCACTGTCCCTTCAAGAGGAAATCATGAACGAACCAACCGCTACACCGCATGAACTGATAGAGCAGCCGAGCTATGATCCGAACCGCCTGCTTGACGCACTCATCGAAAAGATGAACCTGAAAAACGACGCGGCGCTCTCGCGTTTGCTGGAAGTGGCCCCGCCCGTGATCAGCAAAATTCGCCATCGCAGGTTGCCGGTCGGCGCGTCGCTGCTGATCCGCATGCACGAAGCGACCGACATGAGCATCCGCGAATTGCGTGACCTGATGGGCGACCGGCGCACTAAATACCGCTTGAGCGATGCGCAGGGCAAACCGAAGTCATCGGAGGGCGATGACCAGGTCGGCTCCATGCACTGAGCGATGGAGTGGCAGTGGAGGTCCGCGCCAAACGGCTGCAGACTTCGGCTTTTAAGCGGAACAAAGGGAACTTCTGGGCGTTCATTCCTACGAAGTAAGCAAGGGCCGTACACAATGCTTCGAGGAATATAGATGGCGCTCTCTGACATCACAACACGGCAACTGGAGATACTGGTTGAAGCCGCATGCCGCTATGGCGTCGTGCTGGACCTGCTGTCTGTGATCCATATGCTTCGCAACGGACGCGAGCTGGGCTCGGCTGACGCCGATTTGCTCGATGCTGCTTCCGTCGCGGCGTTGATCGCGAAGCTGGAGCGTGTGAATCAGGGGATTGATATGGAGTGAGGGGACTTCCCTCCCCCGCAAGCGGGAGGGAGGAGCCAGGCGCTAGCGGAATCGTGGGTAAACCTCAGCGCTTGGGGGAGAGGGGAGAAACTAAATCCCCATCCTCGCAAGCGTGTCCGCCACCTCTCTTAACGCCGGTTCAAAATGCGGATGCCGCACTGCGAGCCTCGCCGAAATGGCCTGCGCGCGTCCGACCAGGCCGGCAGACTCGTCCGCATCCTTCCCTTCCTTCTCAAGCAGTTGATGGATGTCGCGATCCAGTCCCCGCAAAAGGTCCTTGGTCTCCGGATCCACATCCGAAGTCGATTCGAGCTCATCGCGTAGCGCCTTGAGGCTGTCTTTCAGGTTTTCCATATTCATATGCCAGTCCTGGCAGCAAATCACCAGAGTACCTCGTGGCCTATATGCTCGCTTGCTATATCTCAAGACTCCCGCATTGACGCGCCCTCCGCCCGAACCGATAATTACCATATGGAAAATATAACAGCGGCAGACCGTCCGCATCCCAAATCCCCCACCGATCTGTTCCTCTCGTTCACCATACTGGCGCTGCAAGGTTTCGGCGGTGTGCTCGCTATCGTGCAACACGAACTCGTCGAAAAAAAGCGCTGGATGACGCGCGATGAATTCGTCGAGGACTGGTCCGTCGCGCAAATCATGCCCGGTCCTAACGTGGTGAACATGGCCCTCATGATAGGCGGACGCTACTTCGGCCTGCGTGGCGCAATGGCGGCACTGGCCGGATTAATGACCCTGCCACTGGTGCTGGTCTTGTTGCTGGCGATGGTCTACGCACACTTCGCGGACCATCCGGGCGTCGCCGGCGCATTGCGCGGCATGGCAGCAGTGGCGGCCGGACTGATCGCCGCCACCGGCCTGAAGCTGCTCAGCACCCTCAAAACCCATCCGCTGGGGCTGCCGATCAGCATTGCATTCTTCATCGCCACGTTCGCGGGCATCGCCCTGTTGCGTATCCCTTTGCCCTATGTACTGTTCGGACTCGGCCCTATCGCCTGCACGCTCGTCTACCGCAGGATCAAGCCATGACCGAGAACCTGCGCCTTGCGCTCACCGCGCACGACTGGCTCGCTCTGTTCCTGCACTTTCTGGCGTTGTCGCTGCTGTCGGTGGGCGGCGCGATTACGACGGCATCCGAAATGCATCGCTACCTGGTGGACCAGCAACGCTGGCTGACCGAGACGCAGTTCAACGCCTCGATCGCGCTCGCGCAGGCCGCGCCGGGACCGAACATTCTGTTCGTCGCACTGCTGGGCTGGAACGTCGGCCTGAACACAGGCGGCTTCGCTATGGGTCTGCTGGGCGTCGTGGTGACCATGGTGGGCATCATGCTGCCCAGCACCACCCTGACGTACCTCGCTGCGCGCTGGGGACATGAGAATCGCGAATTGCGAGCGGTACGGGCTTTCAAGCAAGGCATGGCGCCGATCGTGATCGCACTGCTGGTCGCGACCGGCTGGATCCTGGCAGCTGCCAACGGCTCCGATCCGTCGAAGCATTGGCCGCTCTGGCTGTTGACGATCGTCGCTGCGATGGTCGTGTGGTGGACCAAAACCCATTTGCTTTGGCTGCTGGCGGCGGGTGCGCTGCTGGGTTGGTTTGGATTGGTGTAGTCGCTTCCCGGAATGCGTGGAATCCCCGGTTGCGAAACGGCGTGGGCACGGGGTGCCACCCTGCGATTCCCGCACTGTCCTGCCACGGATGCTGCCGTGCGGAATCCCTGCAGCATCCTCAAACATCCTTACGTTGGAACCTAATCGGCGGCCATGTCCACATAAGGACATCTTCTCTCGATTTGGGTCGCCAACATGGAAACTACACACTACACGCTCGCGATGGACACCGATTCCCTGGTGGCTGCCTGCATCCCCGCCGACAGGATCCTGCTCGACCGGTATTGCGCGCACATGCTCGCCGAGGAGACTCCGTTTCGCAAACGTACGCTGATGCTCAGTACGGCAGCGGAGTTCCTGATCTGGTGGCGCACACTGTATGTAGGCGCGGAGTATGAAGTTGAGGACCGGGCAGGCAGCCGGCCCAATGAAGAGTCGGCATGGCCGCACCTGCGCGAGTCGTTTCTCCGTTTTGCGTGTCCCGACCGGGAGCTGCGCCAGGAGCAACGGACTTGCCTGAATCAGTTCCTGCGCTTCGTCCAGGCTGAACCGGAATGCCTGTCCGACGCGCCGGAGCAACCGGTGGATGCGATGCTGGCTGGCATGACGTTACACGCAAGTCCGGCACAGCACGCCTGAGCGACCACATACGTACGGCGGGTCACGATCCGCCGGATGGTTAAAACATGCGCGAGGCAAAACGGATGCCAAACATCCGGCGGGTCGCGACGCCCTACGGCAGCCGGCCTTCAATGCCACGCGTCATGACCCGCCATTTTCGCGACGGCACATAACCACACATCAATCGAAATCGAGCATGTGCCCCAGCTTCTTCTGCTTGGTGCGCAGGTAAGCCAGGTTATGCGGCGTGCGCGTAGTCACGACGGGCACCCTCTCGACGATCTGCAGGCCATGCTCCGCCAGCCTTTCCATCTTGCCGGGGTTGTTGGTCATCAGGCGGATGCTGCGTACGCCGAGGTGCGCCAGTATCCGCGCCGCGACCTGATAGGTGCGCGTGTCGATCGGCAGCCCGAGATCAAGGTTCGCCTCTACCGTATCCCTGCCCTGGTCCTGTAACTGGTAAGCCAGGATCTTGTTGCCGAGACCGATGCCGCGCCCTTCATGCCCGCGCAGATAGACCACCGCGCCAACACCCGCTTCGTTAATTCTGGTCATGGCCGCATCGAGCTGCGCACCGCAGTCGCAGCGAGCCGAGCCAAACACGTCACCCGTCAGGCATTCCGAGTGGACTCGCACCAGCACACTTTCCTGATCATGCAGGTCGCCCTTTACCAGCGCGACATGTTCGATCGATTCTTCGGGACACCGGTAGACATGCATGCGGAATTCGCCATGTGCCGTGGGCAGCAGTGAAGAAGCGACATGTACGATGATCGGTTCGGGGGAGGGGTCCGGCTTTCCGGCTCCGCTTTGGTTCATTTTGTTCTATCCAGGATATTCAGTTACAGCAATATGGCGGTCCGTCGGAACTAACTGAAGAATTCCGGCGGCTTGGGCTCATCCGGCAGCGGGATCCATTCCGTTTCATCGGGTATGGAGCCGAAGCGCTGCTCGCGCCATCTTTGTTTCGCTTCGTCGATCGCCTCGCGGCTGCTGGCAACGAAATTCCACCAGATAAAGCGGTCGCCGTCCATCGGTTTCCCGCCCAACAGCATGACGCGCGATTTCGCCACAGCCTCTATTGTAATTTCCCTTCCGCCTGGAAGCACGCCCATATATCGGCTCTCGTACGGCTCGCCTTCTACCGTGAGGTCGCCCTCTGCCAGGTAAATTGCGCGTTCTTCATGCTCGGCCGGTATCGCGAGGCGGCTTCCGGCTTCCATTTCCGCCATCGCGTAGAACATGTCGGAGAAGGTAGTCGTCGGCGCTGTTTCACCGAATGCGGCGCCGGCGATGAGGCGCAGCGTGATTCCCGGCATGGAAATGACCGGCAGCGTAGCGACCGGATGATGCTCGAATCCAGCGGCCGTCTTCTCATGCTCCTTCGGCAAGGCGACCCAGGTCTGTATCCCGTGCAGCGGACTTCCCGACTCGCGCAGCTGGTCCGGCGTGCGCTCGGAATGCGCAATGCCCTCCCCGGCAGTCATCCAGTTCACATCGCCCGGATGGATAGTCTGCACGCTGCCGAGCGAGTCGCGGTGGAGAATGGCGCCTTCGAACAGGTAGGTCACCGTCGCCAGGCCGATGTGCGGGTGCGGACGAACGTCGAGGCCCTGGCCAGGCTCGAACGTGGCGGGACCGACGTGATCGAAAAAGATGAAAGGGCCTACCATTTTGTGCGGATGGCCGGGCAGCAGGCGCTTCACGGTGAATCCCCCGAGGTCCTTGACGTGCGGCTTGAGGAGTTCGAGTGTGGAGATATTCATGTCAGGGCTCCTGTATGTAGATTGTCATTTCGAACAAAGTGTGAAATCCCGGGCATAGCATACGTACGTGGAGGATTTCTCGCTGCGCTCGAAATGACAAACTCTAGGCTGTCGCTTCAGTAAACTTCCCGCTCTGGAAATCCATGATCGCCTGCTCGATTTCCTCGACGGTATTCATCACAAACGGTCCGTACTGCACGACCGGCTCGCGCAGTGGACGACCTGCCAGGACGATGAATCGCGCGCCCTCTTCTCCTGCACTGATCTCGACCCGGTCGCCATCGGACAGAATGCCGGCACTCTGCGTCTTCAGCGCGCCGGAGCCAATCTTCACGCTGCCCTCATACGGGTACACAAATGCCTGATGCCCACTCTTCACCGGCTGCGAGAAGCTTGCGCCCCGCGGCAATTCGACATCGAGATACAGCGGCTCAGTCGTCAATCCCTGCACCGGACCTGCAACCAACTTTCCATCGCTGTCGACAGTCCCGGCGATGACCTTCACACGTCCCCCGCCCGCCAACTCCACAGAAGGAATGTCAGCAGCCTGAATATCGCGATAACCTGCCGGCTTCATCTTTTCATTCGCAGGCAGGTTGATCCACAACTGGAATCCACGCATGCGACCTTGTTCCTGCTGCGGCATTTCCGAATGGACGATGCCACGCCCCGCCGTCATCCATTGCACACCGCCGCTCATCAGTTCGCCGACATTGCCGAGATGGTCCTCATGCCGCATATGGCCATCGAGCATATAAGTGACGGTCTCGAAGCCGCGGTGCGGATGCGCAGGGAATCCGGCGATATAGTCGCCCGGATTATCGGAAGAAAATTCATCCAGCATCAGGAAGGGATCGAGCCGCATCCCTTGCGCCTGCCCCAGGCTGCGACGCAGCTTGACGCCCGCGCCGTCCGAAGTGGCAACCGATTCTATAACGCGCTGCAAAGTACGTGATGTCATGATGTGTCCTCTGATGCTGAATGAACGACTCGTGGTCGGTCACGACTTTTATTTCGGCTTACACCTGGCAGGACATTCCCGCGTAGGCGGGAATGACAGTTTTGGGGTCCAACCGGAATATTTAGCAACGACGGACCACAGACTCTTTATGTTATCGCTTCAGGCGGCGGCGCGCAGCGACGCAACCATCTGCGCAATTTCGGTTTCCGCATTCGCCACTGCAACCTGTTTCTTCTCTTCACCCATGGCCAGTCCTTCGGCGTAAGTGAATTCCACGTCATTGATGCCGATGAAGCTCAGTATCTGCGTCAGATACTGCGTCTGCGTGTCTGCAGGCGTTCCTTTATAGAGGCCGCCACGCGCAGCGAATACATACGCCTTCTTGCCTGTGACCAAGCCAACCGGTCCGGTTTCCGTGTAACGGAAGGTAATGCCGGCACGCGTGATCTGGTCGAGATAGGCCTTCAGCGTCGAAGGCATCGCGAAGTTGTACATTGGCACGCCCAGCACGATGACGTCCGCGTGCTTGATTTCCTCAATCAGGGCTTCCGAAAAATCGGCTGCCGCCTTTTGCTCCGCAGTGCGGTCTTCCGGCTTGGTCATGAAGGCGCCTACGTTTTGCGCCCCCAGGTGCGGTATCGGTTCAGCGGCAAGATTCCGCACCACCAGCCGGGCGCCGTCGTTGGCTTCGAGCCAGCCGGACACGAACTGGTCAGCCATACGAGTCGATTGGCCGTTTTCGGCAAACATGCTGCTATTAATCTGGAGCAAGGTTTTCATGAGCTTTTCTCTATTGAGTTTCGATACTCCATTAAACTATGTATTGATTCGATAAAATAGTAGAATATTTAACTCCTATCTATCTACTGATCCGATATGTCCGAGATTCAATCCATTACTTTAGAGCAGTGGCGCACCTTTCTCGCCGTGGTCGACACCGGCGGCTACGCGCAAGCGGCCGAGGTTCTGCACAAGAGCCAGTCGTCAGTAACCTACGCGGTCCAGAAGATCGAGTCGCTGCTTGGCGTCGAGGCTTTCGCAATCCAGGGCCGCAAAGCCATTCTGACGCCGACCGGCAAGTTCCTGTACAGCCGCGCCCGCGCATTGCTTGAGGAGTCGAGCGCCATCGAGCGCGCGGCAAAAAGGCTGTCCGCAGGTTGGGAGGCGGAGATCCGGATCGGCGCCGAAGTGATTTTCCCGACCTGGCTACTGCTCGACTGCCTCGATCAACTCGGCGTGGAGAGCCCGCACACCCGTGTTGAAGTGATTGAAACAGTGCTCGGCGGCTCCACAGAGGCGTTGTCGCAGGGGCGAGTGGACCTGGCGCTGACCAGCTTGATTCCGCCCGGGTTCCTGGGCACGCCCCTGATGCGCATGCGTTTCATCGCCGTCGCCAGTCCCCGGCATGCGCTGCATCAACTCGGGCGCGACCTGACCCTGCAGGATCTGCGCGCGCACCGCCATCTGGTCGTGCGCGAGTCGGGCAGCAAACGCACCACCAACACCCTCAGTGTCGACGTCACCCGGCGATGGACCGTGAGCCACCTCGGAACGTCGATCGAAGCGGTGCGCATGGGATTCGGTTTCGCCTGGTTTGCCGAGGAAAGAATACGCAACGAGCTCAAGGCCGGCGCCCTCAAACCGCTTCCTCTGCGCGAAGGCAGCGAACGCTTCAGCGAGCTGTACCTTATCTTCGCAGACCGGGAAAGCGCGGGACCCGGTACCTTGCGCCTGGCAGAAATCATCCAGCAGTCCGTCGCCGCCAGTTGTCCGCGGCAGGAGCTTTTGGCCAAGGCCGCGGTCTGAACACGTATCTGACGCAAAAGGAATAACACCATGGAGACACCAGCAAGAACCATCCGCAAGCAGCATCGGGCACTGCGCGACGACATCGCCGACCTCACCACACGCCGCCCGCTCCCCTCGCCTTCCCTCGAGCAGCTCGACCCGTTCCTGTTCCTGAACCACCATGGCCCGCAGGTTTATCCGCCGCATAACCACGGACTACCCTTCGGTCCGCATCCGCACCGCGGTTTTGAGACGGTGACCTTTATCCTCGAAGGCGACATCGCCCATCGCGACAGCGGCGGCCATGAAAGTGTGATCAGGGCCGGTGGCGTGCAGTGGATGACCGCGGGACGCGGCCTCGTGCATGAGGAGGTTTCATCGAATGACTTCAAGCGTACCGGCGGACCACTGGAGGTCCTTCAGCTGTGGGTCAACCTGCCGTCAAAACTGAAGATGACGGCACCCGCGTACGTTGGATTGCAGCGCGAGCAGATCCCCTCGTTTGAAACAGGTAACGGCCGGGTACACCTCAACCTCATCTCCGGCGCATGGGATGGTCACAGCGGTCCAATCCGCTCGCTCACCGACGTGCACATGATGACCGTCGCATTCGAACCCGGCGGCCGTGTGCAACTTCCCGCACCGCGAGACCGCAACGTGTTCCTCTACGTTGTACGCGGAGAACTCGACGTTGCTTCCGTTCGCGCACAGCAGCATCACCTGATCGAACTGAACGACAATGCGGATGTGGTCGAGCTTGAAGCGCACTCCGATGCATTAATCCTGTTCGGCCATGCGCAAGCGATATCGGAGCCCGTAGTCGCGCACGGCCCGTTCGTGATGAATACGAGGGAAGAAATTACCGAAGCCATCCACGATTACCAGGCAGGTAAATTCGGTAAACCGTAGGTTGGGATGCAAATCCCAACATTCCGCCCTGTGCACGACGAAAGGCTCTCGCAGATGCCCGAACGATGGGAATAACGCGGCGCCGCAACCTACGCCACCGATCTACGAGAGCGTCCCCTCAAGCCGATCCAACGTCAAATAAGCCGGCAACACATTCGCCACACTGCACACAGCTTCATGCCCCTCACTAATAGCCGCAAAAACCTCCCTGTCCTGCAGCTCACTACCATTCATCGCCACATCCCCATTCCACACATCGATCCGCTTGTCCCGACCAACAAACAGATCATCATAACGAGCGACGTAGGTCCCCTTATCGCAGATGTACCGGAATATAGTCCCCAGCGGCCCATCGTTATTGAATGAAAGCGACAGTGTGCAGATCGCTCCCGTCGGCACCTTCAT
>JBBWZW010000271.1:0-9989 GCA_039649305.1 Burkholderiales bacterium | reverse complement strand
GCTTGGCGCTAAAGAAAATACGAGGAGATGACATGAGCGAGATTCTCAGTTCGAAGTGGAGACGTGGCGGATCGCGTCTGGCCGGCGGCGCGCTTGCAGCGATAGCCACCTTCACGGCATTACCGGTATTGGCCGCGTGGGAACCGACCCGGCCAGTGGAGTTCGTGGTACCGGCCGGCACCGGAGGTGGCGCCGACCAGATGGCGCGGCTGATTCAGAACATTATCGTCAAACACAATTTGATGAAGCAGTCGATGGTCGTCGTCAACAAGTCGGGTGGTGCGGGCGCAGAAGCGTTCCTGGATATCAAAAGCGCGCAAAACAATCCGCACAAGATCGTCATTACCTTGTCCAATTTGTTTACCACGCCGATGGGGACCGGCGTACCTTTTAATTGGAAGGAGCTGACGCCGGTCGCCATGCTGGCGCTCGACCAATTCGTGTTATGGGTCAATGCAGATACCCCCTACAAGTCTGCGAAAGACTACACTGCGGCGGTGAAGGAGGCCGGGCCGAACAAGTTCAAAATGGGCGGCACTGGCTCCAAACAGGAAGATCAGATTCTCACCGTAGGACTGGAGAAAGCGACCGGCACCAAGTTCATCTTCGTTCCATTCAAGGGCGGCGGTGATGTTGCAGTGCAGCTGGTGGGAGGGCATATCAACTCCAGCGTCAACAATCCGATCGAAGCCGTGTCCCAATGGCGCGCCGGAAAACTTCGGCCTCTGTGCGTGTTCGATAATGAACGCATGCCGTACAAAGCGAAAATCACCGAAACCCAGTCCTGGAATGATATTCCGACCTGCAAGGAAGCCGGCGTGCCGAGTGATTACGTGATGCTGCGCGGCATCTTCATGCCGCCGGGCGTGACCGCTGAGCAGAAGGACTTCTATATCGACCTGCTCCAGAAGGTCCGCGCGACGCCGGAGTGGAAAGACTACATGGAGAAAGGCGCCTTCAACCAGACCTTCATGACCGGCGCCGATTACACCAAGTGGCTGGGCCAGGCTGAAGAAGCGCATCGCACCCTGATGAAAGAAGCCGGATTCCTGGCCAACTAGCGCAGTCTTGCCATGGGCGGGAGTGACCCCTTTGCGGTCGCTCCTGCATCGGTGTGCTGGCTCATAACAAGATAAAAACGATTTTGGCAGGAGACTTCTTCATGAAACAGATCGACGAATCCACCGGCGAAAGCCGCGTGGGAGTGCCTACCTATATGGTGGAGGCAGCGGTTGCGGCCGTTCTTATGGTGCTCGGCTTGCTGGTCGCCTTCGGCAGCGTGAAGATAGGCGCACGATGGGCCGCGGATGGGCCGGGGGCCGGCTACTTTCCGTTCTATCTCGGCCTCATCCTGATCATCTCCAGTGCGGGGATCCTGTACGAATGCCTGCGAAACAAAAAGAAAAACGCCCAGCCATTTGTCGATACCACGCAGTTCAAGCGCGTGATGGCAGTGCTGATACCGGCGCTGTTCTATGTTCTCGGCATCGAACTGGTCGGCATCTATTTGGCTTCCGCAGTCTATATCGCGCTGTTCATGATCTTTCTCGGCAAGTACGCCTGGATCAAGGGCATTGCCGCAGGCCTGGCGGTCAACATCGTCCTCTTCCTCATGTTTGAGGTGTGGTTCAAGGTCCCGTTGTACAAGGGCGCGCTCGATCCGTTGAGATTCCTCGGCTATTGAATGGGTGCTGCCTGCCCTGGTCACTGCCCACTCAACCGAATAAGAAGGAGACTGCGTCATGGACGAAATCAGCGCGTTGTTCCAGGGATTTGCCGTCGTACTGACCCCAATGAACACGCTGCTCATGCTGGCGGGGATCGTACTGGGGGTTCTGATTGGTGTTCTGCCCGGGCTTGGCGGCGCCAACGGAGTGGCGATCCTGCTGCCCCTCACGTTCGCGATGCCCCCGACCTCCGCCATCATCATGTTGTCATGTATCTATTGGGGGGCGTTGTTCGGTGGCGCGATCACCTCGATACTGTTCAATATACCCGGAGAGCCGTGGTCAGTCGCGACGACCTTTGACGGCTATCCGATGGCGCAGCAAGGGCGTGCAGGGGAAGCGCTTGCCACTGCATTTACATCGTCTTTCGTCGGTGCGCTGGTCGCTGTCGTCATGATCACCTTCCTGGCGCCGATGGTGGCCGAATTTGCATTGAAGTTCGGCCCACCCGAGTTTTTCGCCGTGTATCTGCTGACGTTCTGTAGCTTTGTCGGCATGGGCAAGGGCTCGCCATTCAAGACACTGGCATCCATGGCGCTCGGCTTTGCGCTCGCCGCCGTCGGCATGGATATGGTGACCGGCAAGATCCGCCTGACGTTTGGCATGACGGAACTGATGCGCGGTTTCGATTTCCTGATCGCGGTGATCGGGTTGTTCGGGATCGGCGAAATCCTGTTGTCGATGGAAGAGGGGCTGAACTTCAGCGGCAAGAAGGCCAGGATCAGCCCGAAGGTAGTGTTGGAAACATGGAAGAAGTTGCCCGCTTATTGGATGACTTACATCAGGAGTTCGCTGATCGGGATCTGGATGGGGATCACGCCGGGCGGCGCGACGCCGGCTTCCTTCATGAGCTATGGCATAGCCAAGAAAATGTCTCGGGACGGGGCGAAATTTGGCACCGGCCAGCTGGAAGGCGTGGCAGCCCCCGAAACCGCCGCGCACGCCGCCGGCACCAGCGCGCTATTGCCGATGCTCGCGCTTGGCATTCCGGGCTCGCCCACCGCCGCGGTGCTGCTTGGCGGGCTATTGATATGGGGGCTGCAACCCGGCCCGCTGCTGTTTGTCGAGCAGAAGGACTTTGTCTGGGGCCTGATTGCCAGCATGTACCTGGGAAACCTGGTCGGCCTGGTCGTTGTGCTCACGACGGTACCGCTGTTTGCTTCCATCCTGCGTATTCCATTCTCCATCATTGCGCCCGTCATCATCGCCATTTGCGCGGTCGGTGCTTATACGGTGCACAACGCGATGCTCGACGTGTGGTTGATGCTGCTGTTCGGTGTCGTAGGTTACCTGTTCAAAAAGCTTGATTTTCCGTTAGCGCCGCTGGTGCTCGCCCTGGTGCTTGGGGATAAGGCCGAAGACTCGTTCCGTCAGTCGATGCTCATGTCACAGGGTGATGTATCCATCATGTGGTCCAATCCGCTGGTCGGTTCGATCACGACATTGGCATTGCTGCTGCTACTCTGGCCCTTGATTTCGCGCGGATTGAAAAAGATTCGGTCGGTCCGTCCGGACAAGCTCACACAAGAGCAACCAGTGGATTAAGGAAGAGGAGCGGACATGCCCGTAATCGCGTTGACCCAGGAGATGGGTTCACTTGCCAAAGACATCGCCGTGCAGCTTGGCCAGGTGCTCAACATCGACGTCATGAATAACGAGGTAGTTGAGCACCTGACGCAAAAGCTGGATCTGCACAGAAGCGCCATTCACCGGCTGCGCGAAGGTAAAGCCGGTCTTGTGGAGCGTCTCACCGCGGATAAGAAAAGTATCGCTTTGTACTCGTCGGCACAGGTGTTTGAGCTGGCAAACAGGGGTAACGTCGTGTTGCGGGGATGGGGCGCGACCGTTCTGTTGCGAACGGTGCCGCATGTTCCTTGCGTCCGTATCACGCGCTCGTTCGACAAGCGGGTCGAATGGGTGATGGCCAATATCGAAACCGACGATAAGGCGTTCGCCGAAGACGAAGTCCGGCGCAGCGATGAAGCGCATGCCTCCCGCATGCATCACCAGTTCGGTGTCACCTGGGGCGACCCATTGTTGTATGACCTGGTCCTCAACACGGACCGCATTTCGGTGGACAGCTGCGTCGATCAGGTCCGCCTCCTGCTGGGCAGGCCGGAATTCAGTGAGACGGCAGAATCACGTGTCGTGCTGGCCAATCTGACCCTGGAGGCGCGCCTGCGTGCCGCCCTCATGGACAACGATGCAACCCGCGACACACATGTGAGCATCATATGCCGCAGTGGGCACGTTGCGCTCCTGGGCATCGTTGTCAACGCGAAAGAACGAACGGCGACGGAACAAATTGTGCGGACAGTGTCCGGGGTGGAAACGGTGGACAATCAGCTGCGTGTCATGACCACGGCTAAACGGTTCACATCGGCAAAATGATTTTATCTGGCGCAAGGAGAAATAACCATGGCTATCCTAGTCAACAAGCACACCAGGATCATCACGCAGGGAATCACCGGTAAGGCCGGGCAGCTTAATACCCGGATGTGCCGCGACTACGCCAATGGCAACGAGTGCTTTGTCGCCGGGGTGCACCCGCGCAAGGCAGGCCAGGATTTTGAGGGTATTCCGATATACGGTAGCGTCGCAGAGGCGAAGGATCGGACTGGCGCAACGGTATCGGTGATCTATGTGCCCGCAGCGTCCGCCGCCGCGGCAATTGACGAGGCGGTCGACGCCGGCATGGAGCTGGTGGTCTGCGTCACCACGGGTATCCCTGAGGATGAAATGAAAAGCACCCTGGACAGGATGCGCGGCACGAAGACACGCTTACTGGGGCCGAATTGTCCGGGCATCATCACGCCGGGTGAAATCAAGATCGGCATCATGCCCGGGCATATACACCACAAGGGACATGTCGGCGTTGTATCACGCTCCGGCACCCTCGTGTACGACGTCGTCGGTCAGCTGATGCAAGCCGGCCTCGGACAGTCCACTTGCGTGGGTATCGGCGGCGACCCTTTCAGCGGCATGCAACATATCGACGCCATGCAACTGTTTAACGACGACCCGGAGACCGAGGTGGTCGTGATGCTCGGCGATACCGATAGCGATGAGGAAGAAACCTGCGCGCATTGGATCAAGAACAACATGAAGAAGCCGGTGGTCGGATTTATTGCCGGCGCTGCGGATCCGGCGGGCAAACACGCTGGGGAGATCGCGCGGGATAAGATCGCTGTGATGGAGCAGTGCGGGATTGTGGTCGCGCACCAGTTGGACGAAGTCGGCGAGTTGGTCCGGACGGTGTTGTATGAGGACTCATTCTGGATGATGCGCTGACGGGTTAGGGAGCGTACTGCTTTCCGCGCTATGACTATGACAGAAAACTAGATCTTCCCCTGGTGCTTCAACCTGCTCAAGGTTTCCGCGGAGAGGTTGAGATACGTCGCCAGGTCTTTTTGCGGGATGCGCTCAGCCAGGTCGGGGTGCTTGCGCATGAAGCGGTGAACCCGCCCGGGCGCATCGAGCAAATGGAGCGTGATGGTATGGGACAGGATTTCACTCATCAGCCGCATGACTTCATACTCAAAGCCATGCTTGAGTTCCATGTGCCTGTCCATGAAGGCGATCCATTCGAGCATCGGCATTTTGACGACGCGTGCTTTCGTCACGGAGATGATGCTGTACGGGGTCGGCGTTTTGAGGCGCCAGGCAGCATAGCTGGTTTCAATATCGCGTTCATGCGCGAAGCGCAGGATCATCTCCTTCGCCGATCCATTCGTCACCACGCGCTTGAGTATGCCGTCGAGCAGAAAGTACTGCTCCATCTCGCGTATTCCCTGGTGCAGAAGGAAGTGGTTCTTGCCGCAGTCGACCACAGTGAGCAGCGGTTCAAGCTCGCTCATCTCACTTTCCTTCAGGTCTTTCAGCACCACGTTTTGCCGGAGCTGCACTCGGATGATGTTTCGTTCCTGATGGTCGGAGACTGATGACATGTCGGTTCGTTAGCTCCACTGGTTATTGTGAAAATTGACCGGGGTCAATGAGAAGAGCGATGCCGGCTCAGTATGATGAATTGACCCTGACGAAACTTGCGCACGTTCAATGATTATAACCACAAGTCACAACGAGATCCGAGACGCTCTACGACCAAAGGAGAAACCATGTCTACAGTGATAGCCAATAGTGCGCCGGCGACGACCGCCGAGGACACGCTCAAGCAGAAAACCCGGGATGCCGGCGTCATTTCGGGCGGCCACCTCGTAGCGCGCGCGCTGAAAAACGAGGGAGTAGACACAATCTTTACGCTTTGCGGCGGCCACATCATCGACATCTACGACGGCTGCGTTGACGAGAATATCCGCATCATTGATGTCCGCCATGAACAGGTTGCAGCCCATGCGGCGGATGGCTATGCGCGCCAGACAGGCAAGCTCGGCGTGGTCGTTACCACCGCAGGACCGGGTTGCACCAATGCGGTCACCGGTATTGCGACCGCCTTCCGTTCCGAAAGCCCGGTGCTCCATATCGGCGGCCAGGGGGCATTGACCCAGCATATGATGGGCTCGCTGCAAGACCTGGCGCACGTCGACATGATGCGGCCGATTACCAAATTCTCCGCCAGCGTGCGTTCGACCGAGCGTGTGGCCGACATGGTCTCCATGGCTGCGCGCGAGTGCTTTGCCGGCGCTCCCGGGCCTTCTTACCTCGAAATCCCGCGCGACATACTTGACCGCGAAATCGACCTCAGCCGCGCCGTGATCCCGAAGCCGGGGAGCTATCGGGCCTCGGTGAAGTCACTGGGCGACGCGGCCGACATAGAAAAGCTGGCCGATATCCTGGTGAAGGCGGAGCGGCCGGTCGTCCTGTACGGCAGCCAGGTGTGGGCGTCCCGCGGACATGAGGAGGCGATTGCGCTGGTCCGCGGGCTCGACATTCCGGCTTATTTCAATGGGGCGGCCCGCGGCCTTTTGCCGCCGGGCGACCCCCACCACTTCGACCGCACGCGGCGCGAGGGCTTCGACAAGGCGGACGTGATCCTGATCGTCGGTACGCCGTTCGACTTCCGCATGGGTTACGGCAAGCGCCTTGGGTTAAACGCGACGCTGGTGCAGATCGACCAGGACTACCGCACCGTGGGCAAGAACCGCGATATTTCGCTGGGCGTGGTCGGCGATCCGGGAACGATCCTGGCTGCAGTCCTGCAGGCGGCGTCCGGCCGCATCGACAAAGGCGCATCCGCCAAGCGCAGGGAATGGATGCAGTATTTGCAAGGCGCGGAGGAAGAGGCCACGGCGAAGCTGATGGCAAAATTTCTGGACAACAGCCGGCCGATCAACCCCTACCGGGTCGCGTACGAGATCAACGAGTTTTTGCGTGACGACACCATCTACATCGGTGATGGCGGCGACGTCGTCACCATCTCGGCACAGGCCGTGCGCCCGCGCCGCCCCGGGCAATGGATGGATCCCGGTGCGCTGGGCAGTCTTGGCGTCGGCACCGGCTTTGCGATTGCTGCCGGCCTGGCGCATCCGAACAAGGAAGTGCTCTGCTATTACGGTGACGGCGCCTTCTCCATGACAGCCTTCGACATGGAGACGGCCAACCGCTTCGGGGTGCCTTACATTGCCGTCATCGGCAACAACTCTGCCATGAACCAGATCCGCTATGGGCAGCTTGCCAAGTACGGCAACGAGCGCGGTAATGTCGGCAACCTGTTGGGCGACGTCCCGTTCGGCACCTTTGCCGAAATGCTCGGGGGCTATGGAGAAGAAGTTCGCGACCCGGCACAGATCGGGCCGGCGCTCTTGCGGGCGCGGGAATCGGTGCAGACGACCCGCCGCAGCGCCGTCATTAACGTTTGGGTAGATCCCTCCGTTTATGCGCCCGGCACCATGGCCCAAACCATGTACAAGTGATCGAGGAGAGGAAACCATGAGCAAAGCACTGGATGGTGTGCGCATTCTGGATTTTACCCATGTGCAGTCGGGCCCGACTTGCACGCAGCTGCTCGGCTGGTTCGGCGCCGACGTGATCAAGGTGGAACGTGCCGGGGAGGGCGATGTCACGCGGGGGCAATTGCGCGACATTCCGGAGGTCGACAGCCTGTACTTCACCATGCTGAATCACAATAAGCGCTCGATCACGCTGGATACCAAACACCGCAAAGGGAAGGAAGTGCTCGAAGCGTTGATCAGGCATTGCGATGTGCTGGTCGAGAATTTTGCGCCGGGCGCCCTCGACCGCATGGGCTTTACCTGGGAGCGTATCCAGGAACTTAACCCGCGCATGATCGTGGCCTCGGTCAAGGGCTTTGGCCCGGGGCCGTACGAGGACTGCAAAGTCTACGAGAACGTCGCGCAATGCGCCGGCGGCGCGGCATCCACCACCGGCTTCGATGACGGGCCGCCGCTGGTCACGGGAGCCCAGATCGGCGACAGCGGTACCGGCGTGCATCTTGCGCTGGGCATCGTGGCCGCCCTCTACCAGCGCAATTCCACGGGCCGTGGGCAGAAGGTGCTGGCGGCCATGCAGGACACGGTGCTCAACCTGTGCCGCGTCAAACTACGCGATCAGCAACGATTGGCCCGGACCGGCATGATGAAGGAGTATCCGCAATATCCGAATGGCAAATTTGGTGACGCGGTGCCGCGTGCCGGCAATGCGTCCGGAGGCGGGCAGCCCGGCTGGATCCTCAAGTGCAAAGGGTGGGAGGACGATCCGAATGCCTACATCTACTTCATCACCCAGGCGCCGGTGTGGGGCGCCATCTGCAAGGTGATAGGCCAGGAAGACTGGATTACCGACCCGGATTATGCGACGCCGCCGGCCCGGCTGCCGCGGCTCATGTCCATCTTTGCCAGGATCGAAGAATGGACCAAGACCAAGTCCAAGTTCGAAGCGATGGAAATCCTTAACCGCTATGACATTCCATGCGGTCCGATTCTATCGATGAAGGAGATTGCCGAGGAACCCTCACTGCGCGCTACCGGTACCGTCGTCGAGGTCGATCATCCGACGCGAGGGAAGTATCTGACGGTGGGCAATCCGATCAAGCTCTCCGACAGCATCACCGAGGTGACCCGATCACCGCTGCTGGGCGAACATACCGAAGAGGTACTGGAGCAACTGGGATACAGCATGGCTGACATCGAGGCGCTGCGGTCCGAGCGCGTGATCTGAAGCCGGCAAGACAACCGATTCATCTTTGAGGCGGAGACAAAAAATGAACAGCGATAAATCCAGGGTCAGGCAGATTCTCGATGCCGTGAAGGCCGCCGGACGGGATTCACTCACCGCGCCCGAGGGCAAACTCGTGTGCGATGCCTACGGCATCAAGGTACCTCAGGAGGGTGTGGTGACCAGCGCGGAGGAGGCACGCAAGCTTGCTTCGTCCATGGGATTCCCGGTGGTGATGAAGATCGTGTCTCCTGACATCCTGCACAAGACGGAAGCCGGCGGCGTGATTGTCGGCGTAAAGAATGCAGATGAAGCGGTCCAGGCCTACGACAAGATCATGGCCAATGCGAACGCTTACAAGGCGAACGCCAACATCGTCGGCGTGCAGGTGCAGCAGATGCTGCAGGGCGGCCAGGAGGTGATCATCGGTGCGGTCACCGACAACAGTTTCGGCAAGCTCGTTGCGTTCGGTCTGGGCGGCGTGCTGGTCGAGGTGTTGAAGGACATTACCTTCCGCCTCGCTCCCGCGACGACCGAGGATGCCCTCTCGATGCTGGACGGTATCAAGGCAGCGGAAATGCTCAGGGGTGTCCGCGGCAGCGATCCGGTAGACCGGGACTCGCTGGCAGATATGATCGTGCGGGTAAGCCAGTTGATCAGCGATTTTCCTGAGATCTCGGAGATGGACCTGAACCCGGTATTTGCGACCAAAGATGCGGCGATCGCTGCCGACGTGCGCATTGTGGTCGATTTCGCTGAGAAGACCCCACGGTATCGTCCAAGCGAAGAAGAAATCCTGGTCAGCATGAATCGCATCATGCAACCCAGATCGCTCGCCGTGATCGGCGCCTCTTCCGAGGACGGCAAGATCGGCAATTCGGTCATGAAAAACCTGATCAACGGGGGCTACAAGGGGAACATCTACCCGATTCATCCGAAGGCCACCGAAATCCTCGGCTACAAGGCCTACGCCAGCGTGAAGGATGTTCCCGGCGAGATCGATACCGCCGTCTTTGCGATCCCGGCGAAGTTTGTTGCGGCGGCCCTGGCTGAATGCGGCGAGAAAAAAATCGCGGGCGCGGTGTTGATCCCGTCCGGCTTCGCGGAAACCGGCCAGCATGAAATGCAAGA
>JBBWZW010000211.1:0-7442 GCA_039649305.1 Burkholderiales bacterium | reverse complement strand
AATGAAAAAAATCGAAAACATATTCAAGCCACTGACGTTGGTCATGGGGCTCTCACTGGCCGTACTCGCATCTGGATGCGGCGGTGGTGGAGGGGGAAATGATGGAATTGGCGCCTCAGCCCCGCCTACCGCTTCAGGCGCCGGCACAGGCGTAGGCGGCACTGGCAAGGGACCGGCACCGGTCAATCTCAGGACAGCAGGAAATTTTGCGGTTCTGGCGCAATCCGCGATTACCAACGTACCGACTTCCAAGATTACCGGGGACGTAGGCTTGAGCCCGGCGACTGGCGCCAGTATTGGTTTAACCTGCGCAGAAGTGACGGGGACGATTTACACCGTTGACGCTGCCGGTCCTCTCCCATGCCGGATCATGGACGATACGCGGCTTACCGCAGCTGTAGGGGACAAGGGCTTCGCCTACACCGATGCCGCCGGACGTGCGCCCGATTACACGGAACTCGGAGCGGGAAATATCGGTGGACTCAATCTCGGTCCTGCCACTTACAAATGGAGCAGTTCGGTTTCGATACCGTCGAATGTCACGCTTACAGGCGGCCCGAACGATGTCTGGATCTTCCAGATAGCGCAAGGACTCACCGTCAGTAATGGCGTGCAGGTTATCCTTGCCGGTGGCGCACTGCCCAAGAACGTCTTCTGGCAGACATTCTCTGCTGCGGACATTGGTACGACTTCGAAATTCAGCGGCGTAATCCTGTCGCAGACATCGATTGCCATGAAAACCGGCGCCTCGATCAACGGCAGGCTGTTGGCAGGCACTGCAGTCACTCTCGATCAGAATACGGTCTCCCAGCCGGCCCCGTAAGAGCACCATAGCTCGGACCAGGGAGACCGGAGTTCATGTCTTCCTGCGCCCGGGCGCCGTCGACCTGTTCAGTGTTCGACGCCTGTTTCCGGAACAATCGCTTCCATACCCGCCGCAATTACCGAGCGCAATTCGTCTGTCGTAGGGCGGGTCAGTTCAGAACTGACCCGCCGGACGCTTGGCATTTCGATTTGCCTCGCGCATGCTTTTAACCACCCGGAGCATCACGATGGGCCGTAGCGAGCTTCCGATTAAAAATCCGGCGGATCACGACCCGCCCTACGGATGGCCGGCGAGGATAGGGTGTTGGGATCGCTGGAACGAGCGCCGCAAATGAGAAAACGCCTTGCAGCGGTTGCGGCAAGGCGTTTTATCGGGGCGCTCAAGGCGCGGTGCCTAAGGGCCCGCGCAGTGGACTACGCCGTCATAATTCAATCGCAAATCATCCGTTGGCGCGAACGACGCCATCAACGATTTTGACACGGTCACCAGCTTGCCATCCTGGTTGCGCCTGCTGAGAAATCGCGCGTGTCGATCCGTCTTCCAGACGCACGGTGGTTTCGTAGCTGCGAGTGGCTTTAACATGTCCTTCGATCTGATTGCCGGCTACTGCGCCGCCGATCGCGCCGACGACAGTCATGACGTCCTTGCCGCGACCGCCGCCGACCTGGTTACCAAGCAAGCCACCCACCACGGCGCCGCCTGCTGCGCCAAGGCCGGTGCCTTCGGCGCGGGTGGTGACCTCACGGGTCGATTCAACGGTGCCGCAGTTTGTACATGGCACCTTGGCTGGCGTTTGATGGCGGGGCTCTGCATTCGCTTGTTTCTGACGGACCGGGGCTGCCGCTACCTGGCGTTGCGGCGCCGGCTTGGCGGGCGTGGCCGATTGGTCTGACTGGGTCAGCTCGCGGTTGTCGGGGTTGCTACCGAATGATGTCGGTATCCATCCCATCATTGCAGAAATGCCGACAGCGCAAAATAGGATGACCGCAATGCCGGCGATGATCATCATCGGATGGGCCTTGGGTTTTTGTAATGTATAGCCTTGCGTATTCATGATGTTTCCCTTTTTTTGTTAGTGCGCTTATCAGGCTGATGCTGGTGGCATTGATGGCGCCAACGCCAGCCTGTCATTGCCGTTTCTATCGCTTGACTTGATTACCGATCACGCCGCCAACAGCTGCGCCACCAACTGTGCCGATTGTGCTGCCGCCGGTCAGTACAGCACCAACGACGGCGCCTGCACCGGCACCGACCGCTGTGTTTCTATCTTGAGTCGACATGCCGGAGCAACCTGTCAAGCCGAGAACGAAGGCGACAGCCACTGCTTGCATTACCAATTTTTTTGTTGTGTTCATTTGTAGTACTCCCCGTTAAACCGTTAATCGTGATAACTGACCCAAGATTAAGGATGAAACGCGTCCAGGTCGGTACGCCAACGCACAAAGCATTGCAGCACACAGTAGAAAAACGCGAGTCGAGCGACTGATGTTGACCGGTTTAGGGATGACTTTGGCCGTTCATGCGGCAGAACATGGCCACGAATAGACGACGGCGGGTAACCGAGGAAGGGAAGGCGTGTTGGTAGCTCGTAGGGCGGAAAAGCGTAGCGCCTTCCGCCCTACGATTCAATTGCGGTGTGGATTATCGGGACGGCGGTCGTAGCGATTGGGGATGCCATCACGATCGCGATCGCCCTTGCCGCCACGGTGGCCGCGGTCGTCATCACGCTCCATGTGTTTCCGGCTACCCTGCGACTCGTGCCTGCCACGGGATTCCACCTGCGTCCAGCCACCACGGTTGAGTCGCCATCCGTCGCGGTCCTGACGCCATTCGCTGCGTTGATACGCATAACCCGGACGGGCCCGTTCCCAATGACCCTGGGACCACTGGTGCTGCCTGCCATTCCAGTTCCAGTAACCGGGCGCCCATTCATAGCCCCGACGCGGTGCCGGCACGACCTCATATTGCACGGGAGGCGGAGCATTGCCGATAACGATATTGAATCCGACCTGGGCGTATGCCTGGGCCGGAACAAAGGCAGCAGTACCGATGGCGATCGCTGCAGCGACTGAGAGAATTCGTTTCATTCCAGGCTCCATAAGGATTGGTGTACGAGCAACTGTATAGTGTTCTGGCTAACCAACAAGCACGGACTCATCTGCTTACACGTCGTACATTTGGAGCTACAAACTGATACATATAACAATCAGTCGCCGCGTGTTCAATGTAGCGTCTGCTGTCGAAAATGCTCAGCTCGCAGGGCGGAAAAGCGTAAGCGCCTTCCGCCCTGCGATTCTGTCCCTGTCTTAATGCAGCTTCTGCTGCCGCAAATGCTCAGCACGCTTCATCTCGAGGTACTCCTTGCGATCCATCTCATGCAACTGCTGCGGATAACGTCCGACAGCGGTAAACCAGCCCTGCAAACGCTGCTCAAGCCGCGCCGCCGGAGGCGCATTCGCAGTCCCTAAGAAGGTGTCGATTGCGAGGTAATACCGCATCGTGTTGCGTTCGACGATGCCACGCATACCGCCGACATATTGAGGCTGGCCATCGGCCTGCTTGCCAGTGACAGTGAATCCCACTTTACCGGTGCCGATCGTGGCGAGATAAGTCTGCGTCGCCAGGCGTCCGGAGAAACTGATTGAATAGGAATACGTCAGGTGCAGAAACGTTTTGTTGTTGGGTAGCGCCACCGCTTGCAGGCGGACGCGGTAATCGCTGCTACCCGGGGGGCCTTCATCGGCGTTCAGCTTGATCTCGAAATATTCCGGGGTTGCCGCAGGCACGCTGTAGTTGAATACTACGCGCTCGGCATCGGCCAGTTCTTCGGGCGTCTTCCTGCCGATATAGACTCTCAGGGTGGTGCCCGACGGCTCCGCCACAGCATGACAATATTTGGTATTGATGTGCAGGATCATCACATCACACCAGTTATCGGCACTTTTCAGTCCGGCACTAGCCACGGCGAACGGGTGATCGACGACAGCGTAGATGTCGCCCTTCACGCCGTCACGTGACTCAGCGGAATGCATCACCAGCGGTCGCTTGAATTGATTGTTCCGTAGTTGTTCTTTCAACGACGCGTGCTTTTCGAGCAGTTGCGCAACGGGATCCGGTTCTGCCATCGCAGTGCTTGCGACAGCTGCCGAGCAGACCAACAGCAAGCATTTCATCCAGCTCGATCGGCTTACCCAAAAACTTTTATTCATTAGCACTCCATTACTGTTAAACGATACATCACAGCCAGTACTCCAGCCTGCGCGCAGCCCATTGCTTGAACTGGTCGCCCAGCGGACGCTGCTCCCAATCTTGATTGGTCACTTCGACCGAATTTCGCAGGTCTTCGACAAACGCATTTTCCATCGCGTCGGCGAATTCAACGCCAAACACCACCACGTTGATTTCACTATTGTGCAGAAAGCTGCGGGTATCGATATTGGTCGATCCCACCGTGGCCCATACGTTATCGACCACGGCGGTCTTCGCATGCAGGACTGCAATTTGCAACTCATAGATCTTGATTCCGTTGGCCAGCATTTCGGTATAAAAGGACTTGGCCGCGTGGAAGAGCAGGCCGCTGTCGGTCACTCCGGGCAAGATGATTTTGACATCTACGCCGCGATGCGCGGCATCGATCAGCGCTTGCAGGATTTGCGCGTCCGGCACGAAATAGGCGCTGGTGATGTGCACCGTTTTCGTTGCTTCTTGTATCGCCAGGACGTACGCCTTGTAAATCTCATGATCTCCGCCTGGTTCGCTGGCCAGGACACGGACCAGCTTGTCGCCGGCCTCTGTCAATGGCGGAAAGAAATTTCTGTCAGGGAGTTCGGGGGCATTCTCTCCGGCCCAATTATCCAGGAATGCCAACTGTAGTGCAGCCACGGCAGGCCCTTCGATCTTGATATGGGTATCGCGCCAGCCGACTTTGGCATCGCGCCTGGCCTTCGAGCGGAAAGGGGAACTGTTGGCATACGTGTTGCTGATATTCACGCCGCCCGTGAAGGCGATCACGCCATCGACCACCAGGATCTTCCGGTGATCGCGGTTGTTCGGCTCCCACGGCCCTAAAAGCTTGAGCGGGTTGACGGGATTGAAGGCCAACAGCTTAATTCCGGCATCGCGCATTTTGTCGAAGAAGGCCTGCGGCGTGCCTATCGTGCCGACGCTGTCGTAGATCACATTGACTTGCACCCCCGCGCGTTGGCGGGCGATCAGGAGATCCGCAAAGCGGATGCCGACCTCGTCCTGGTCGAAGATATAGGTTTCCAGGTTGATGTGATCCCTGGCCGCGTTGATCGCCTCGGTCATCGCCGCCATGGTTTGCGGGCCATCATAAAGCAGAGTGACTTTATTACCCGCGATTAGCGGACTCCCTGTCGCCGCCTCCTCCAGTGCTGCCAGGGTTGAGCTGGCCACGTTCGAATTCCGCCAGCGGCTGGCCAGCAGGGATTTCGATTTCTTTGTGCTGAGGGTGCCGTGCGCATTAGTCACCGTTGGATTCGCCGGAGCTATCAGCGCACTATTCAGGTAACGCACTTCCGGGAGCGTCGCGCAGGCGGTGACCAGAAAACCGATTGCGAGCACGCCGACGAAACGGATGATCCGGTTGAGACAAACATCGCAGACCATGAGGCCCTCCACATTATTCCTGACTAACGTCACAAGATAGTCCGGACTGGGGAACCGGTCTGTGTGCTAACGAACATGAGGCAGGGCCGAAGCAAAAAGTCACGCGCTGGGTGTGTTGGCGTACAGATACGGCGTCAGGAGCAGGGCAGGATCAAGGTATTGTGTTTTTCCGGACCCTGATTATGACTCTCCACACCTATTTCCCCGCAATTCTCGTCGGTTGCGTGCTGCTTGTATCTGCCGGGTTTGCCAGCGCCGATAATGTGGATTGCGTCGACAAGGCTCGCTGTCCCAATGGCGCTAAAGTCGTTCGGGCTTCCGATTTGAAGAAGCCTTCCCCACAGCGCGCTAAGGTTTCGCCAGAAGCACAAACGTATGCCGCGGCCAGGAAGGCTCGCGAAGCTGCATGGGCCAATCGACCGGTCAGCAATCACAGGCTCCCGCATGACGCGGCGACCGTCGCAGCGGCGAGATCCATACTGCTGCTGAGGGATACCGAGTCATCTGCATTGCGTCGGGAAAAAGTGGCTGCGCTTGACCTGAAAGATCAGCCCTGGTTTAAGTTTTGATTACGGCGGAAGGCGCTACGCTTTTCCGCCCTACGAGCTGACCACACAATTTACCAAGGACCTCCCCGTGACTATTTCCATGTATGCCGCATCAGTTCCCGTTTTCAGGCAAATGCTGAACAGCCTGAAAGACATTCTGGGCAAAGCCGAAACACACGCTACAGAGCGAAAAATCGAGCCGGCTGCACTACTGCAGGCGCGCCTGTTTCCGGACATGTTGCCGCTGACACGCCAGGTGCAGATCGCCGCCGATTTTGCGAAGGGCGTATCCGCCCGCCTCGCCGGCCTCGAAGTCCCGGCGTATGAAGACAATGAGCAGACATTTGCGGACCTGCAGGCGCGCATCGTCAAAACACTCGCATTTATCGACGGCCTCACGCCGGAACAAATCGATGGCAGCGAGGCGCGCGAAATCGTTTTACGCCCGGGCACGCCGAAAGAACAAAAGTTCACGGGACAGGCATACCTGCTCCACTACGGGCTACCGCAATTCTTCTTTCACGTCACGACCACATATTCAATCTTGCGCCACAACGGTGTGGAGATCGGCAAGCGCGACTTTATGGGCGCGTACTAATCGTTTGTGCATCGCCATCGCCGGACGATAAACTCCGGCGATCCAGGCGCAAAAAGTCATCTAAGCAATCATCAAAAGTCTTTTGACACCTTGACCGGACGTACTTTGCTGCGCTGGTTGGCTCCGTTTGTAGGGTGCGTTCCACGCACCAATTCACCTGGCACGGCCGGTATCGTCGGCTGGCGGGCAACCTGCGGCGATGCGGCTGTCACTCCCACCCAGTGATCCCTGCAGAGACGTTCAGTAGCCGCGCGCACAAAGTCTCGGGCGTTAACGACAAAAGGCTCGCAAGTATAAACTCGCGAGCCTTTCGAATGAATGGTGCGGCTGGCAGGAATTGAACCCACGACCCCTTGGTTCGTAGCCAAGTACTCTATCCAGCTGAGCTACAGCCGCACGAAACCGAACAAACACAAATAAGACAAACAAAAAACGCCCCCGTTTTCACGAGGGCGTTTTTCTTATAACCAGCCTGACGACGACCTACTTTCACACTGGTTGCAGCACTATCATCGGCGCGCAGTCGTTTCACGGTCCTGTTCGGGATGGGAAGGGGTGGGACCGACTCGCTATGGTCATCAGGCATAACTTGTAGTGTCGCTTGCTTGATCGTTATTTTGATCAGGGCAAACAACGCAATCTGGGAAGAAGTAGTGGTGTTACTTATATTGGCGGGCGTGATGCACCATCGGCATACGCAATTCACTTGCCTATCACCTGCTAAGGTTATAGGGACAAGCCGCACGGGCAATTAGTATCAGTTAGCTTAACGCATTACTGCGCTTCCACACCTGACCTATCAACGTCCTGGTCTCGAACGACCCTTCAGGGGGGTTATACC
>JBBWZW010000199.1:0-4832 GCA_039649305.1 Burkholderiales bacterium | reverse complement strand
TGCCGAACCGTTGCCGGTGTCGTTGTCCTGGATCTGGTTGTTCGCTTGCGTCACATCGATTTTGGTGCTCGAAGCATAGGACTGGTAGACCGCGGGGAAGGCCAGCATCTTCGCTTTCCAGTCATAGCCGCCGCGGACGCCGGCCATGGCTTTGCTGTCGAGTTGTTCGGTGACGGACAGGTCTTTGATCGTGAGTGCTTTCATTTTTAAATCTCCTTAAAGGGTTCATCAGGTTGGGGTTGGTGGTGAGGCGTTTTTTTTAGCGCTCGGTACACATATAGCAGGGGGCGTGCCAGCCATGATGATTCGTCGGTGGCGGGATGTAAGTCGTTGAAAAAAAAGGGGAATGTATTGGTATGGGCAGAGCCGCTTGTCGATTGATTATGAGACGGGATCAAGCAAGTGGCGGGCTCGATCAAACAGTCGGGGAAGGTGCGTTGGTGATGGTCCAACACATGCGTGTTCACGCTCGTTAGCGCACGAGCCAGTGAAGTGCGGCGCATCGTGATGCGCCCTACGGTGCCGTTCGACTTGTGTAGTTGCCCCGAACCCTGAAGTTCACCGCAAGTGCAACCCGCCCGGAAGGCGCATAATAATCCGCATCGCCAACCGCCCCGCAAGAGGCAGCCAATTGCAAGAGATCGGTATTTCAAGCTGGAACGAGTTCGTATCCTTGTCCTCGGAACTCGATGGCTGGGCTTTCCGGGGCCAGCAGGATGCCGGATGGCCGTTGCTTAGCTCGCTGTCACGTTACCTGGAAGCCTTCGTCCCGGATCAGTCCACCTGGCGCATACGCGAAGAGCGGGCGATACGGATCTTTCGCCGCAAGGCGCACAATTACCTGACCGACGCCAGCGTGTTGAACGACGACCTGCGTTGCGTGGCATTGATGCAGCACCACGGGGCGCCGACCAGGCTGCTGGATTTTACGAAATCGCCTTTTGTCGCCGCGTTCTTTGCGCTCGAGAATGCAGTGACTGATGCTGCGGTATATGCATTGAACACGCCCGTGCTCTGGCATGCCACACCCGCCCGGAATCGCCGGCTGACGAGGGAAAACATCGATCCGAGGGGGAGGGGGAATTTCGAACGCTATTTTCTGCAGAATATCAATCAGATCATCTGGACCGGCGAGCCGACCGAAATGGACCGGCGTCTCGTCGCTCAATCAGGGACGGTGGTCGTACCGGGGGTGCTCGACAAATCGCTTGATGAAATCCTCAGTGAGTATCCCGGCGAGGACATGTTGATCAAAAAGATCATCCTGCCGCGCCAGATTCGGGAAGAAGCAATGAAGTCGCTATATCGCATGAATATCACGAATGCCACGCTATTCCCCGACCTCGATGGATTGGCAAAATCGATCGGGCTGGAGCTCGAGGTGGTCTGGCAGGGTTTGATCGATGCGTCGATAAAGCGCGGCGGTGCATAGCGTCCAGGAAGCGCTTCCGTGCATTCCCGGTGACCGGCTACTGTGTGTTCGCTTCCTCGGGATGGTCGCTGAAATACAACTTCTCGATATGGTTAAGAAAACTGGAGTTGCTGAATTTACTACGCAGCCATTGGGAGAGGCTCGCGTCCTTCCTCAGTTCGGCAATGGATTGATCGAGTACATGAATCCGCTGCCTTCGAATATCCAGCTCTATTGCCTTCATGTCCGCCGCCGCTTGCGCCTCCTGTACTTCTTTGGTCAACGCTGCGTTTTCCTCCTTTAGCGCAGTAACCGATTGTTCAAGCGCTTCTCTTCGTTGACTTTCGGTGTCTGGCTCGGATGTTTTTGCGATCGCTGCCATTCGCGCCGCCTCTACTTCTTCGGTCAACGCAGCGTTTTCCTCCTTCAGCGCAGCAACCGATTGTTCAAGCAGTTCTATGCGTTGACTTTCGGCGTCCGGTTCGGATGCTTTTGCGTGCACTGCCATTTGCGCCGCCTCTGCTTCTCTAATTAAGGCAGCATATTCCTTGTTCAAATTCGCCTCGGATCGTTCCAGCTCTTCAATACGCTGCCGTCGGAGATCGAGCTCTGCCGCCCCTGATTGCGCGGCCATTTGATGTTCGCGTAACTCTTTCGTCAGGGCGGCGTTTTCAGTTCGGAGATCCACCAGCGCGCGGGCCGCTTCCTCCACGAGTGCCACGAGGTCGTCCAACTTGGTGTCGCCGGAGTCTGGTTGCTGTTCTAATTCACTCAAGTTAGTACCTATCTGATAATTCTTTGCGGAACGTTTAGGCTGGAAATTCTCCAGTCAGTTCCCTGTTGTAATTCAATTCTCTTGGTGCGACGGAAACGACGCGCGATGTATTTTCCGATCGGACGATCTGCTACAGTACGGGCCTGCGACCCAAGCGTGTCAGATTGCGGACTTGGATCAGTTGTTCCGTATTACGTAGAAACAGAGAATGCAAATGGTTGTATTGGGGTGGTTTGGATGGTCAGTGCTGTGGGTTGTCCCCTTGGGATGGCGTCTCTTCAAAGCGATAGTCTTTAAAAAAACGCAATTATACGGCCACGGCTCGATCCGTTTGTGGCTAGGCACGTTGCTCATGCTGTGCACAAGCAGCGCTCTGGAAGCATTGATCCGGAGCGATGAATCAGCACCTGGCGACAGCGTTGTTTTCGGCCAGATACTCGCGACATCCATAGTCGATTCCCTCGGCATATTCCTGGGTGTGCTGATCATGCTTACGATAGCAGCCATCGCAATGCCATGGCTGTTTGGCCGCGGAGCGTTCCGTCTTTTCGCGTGGTGTTACGGCGCCAGCCAACGAGTGGCTACGGGACTCAGGCGGAATGAGGACAGCCAGCCGCCAAAGTTCATAGCAAAGGAAGATCCGCCTGCGCGGTCCCGGCCGGGCAGCACGCCGGTGGCAGGCAGCGGTCAGCCCCGAAGGACTGAGCCGTGGAAATTGCCACCGCCGATCTCGCCGAAAAAATCGGTGAAGCCTCCCGAGAAGATAACTTCGGTGCGTGATGCTAAAACGTCCGGGACGACCTCGAACGGGCGAACGAGCGACGAATGGGCCCCGTTTGAACGCATACGTCCAACTTCAGCGATGCTCGCGCGCGCCAATGCACCGAGCGCAGCGCCGACTATGGCCGCGCCAAAAAGCGTCGGCCGGATCAGCGCGCACCCTCATCAGGCTGCCGCGCAGCCGACGCGGGAGAGCGCTGAGAAGCACGTCATCGGAAAAATCACCAGGTCGATGTTCCCTGGTCCATCGGCGCCGACTCACTCACCGGCACCGGGACAGGAGCAGCGTCCGCAAACAGCCGACTTGCCCGGCGCGCCTGCGCCTGCTATAGCCGCACAACCCATTAGCAACGCTGCCCGGTATGCCGCAATGGCGGTTGAGTTGCGAGCTGCGATGAAAGCAGAGATGCCAACGGCGGACAGACCGGTGATCGAAGCGCAGTCACCCCCCGCCCCGGCACAGGACGATTACCCAGTCAAAGAACAGAAGGAGATGCATCCGGAACCGTTGGAGAGCAAGGTCGCTTATGCGTCCGAAGCGGTGCCCGAACCTGCGTCGCCTTCTTCCATTGCGCCACCGGAGTTTCAGGAACAAACAACTGCGGCCCCGTCACTCGCGCCGGACCCTGTCCGGCCGGCTGAAGGTTTTGCCGTCGTGCCGCCCGCTGCGGCTGCTTCCAGCCCCCGTGCCGTCGTGGGAACCCAGTTTGAATTTCAGGCGCCTGCTGAAATCAGTGTCGAATTGCCCGGGCTTGACTTGCTTGATGCGACCTCCGGCAACGTGGTCGAGATTCCGGTCGGCGATCTTGCCGAGACTGGCCTATTGATCGAACAGCGGCTGAAGGAATTCAAGGTGCCGGTGACGGTGCTGGGCGCATGCGCCGGTCCGGTCATCACCCGCTTCGAGGTCGAGCCGGCAGTCGGGGTGCGCGGCGCGCAGATCGTCGGACTGATGAAGGACCTGTCGCGCGCGCTGGGCCTGACATCCATCCGCGTTGTCGAAACGATTCCTGGCAAGACCTGCATGGGCCTCGAACTGCCGAATGCGCAGCGGCAGATGATCCGACTTTCGGAAATGCTCGAATCCGATGCCTATCGTAAATCGCCGTCGCATCTCACGCTGGCGATGGGCAAGGACATTACCGGCGCCCCCGTTGTCACGGACCTGGCACGCGCTCCGCATATGCTGGTTGCCGGCACCACGGGCTCCGGCAAATCGGTTGCCATCAACGCCATGATCCTGTCGCTGCTGTACAAGTCCACACCGACCGACGTCCGCATGATCATGATTGATCCAAAAATGCTTGAGTTGTCGGTGTATGACGGCATTCCCCATCTGCTCGCGCCGGTCGTCACCGACATGAAGCTCGCCGCCAATGCGCTGTCGTGGTGTGTCACCGAGATGGACAAGCGTTACCGGCTGATGTCCGCCCTGGGCGTGCGCAATATCGCCGGATTCAACCAGAAGATTCGCGATGGCATCGCCGCGGAGAAAAAAGTGACCAACCCGTTTTCACTTACCCCGGATGCCCCCGAGCCGCTATCGACGCTGCCCCTGATCGTTGTCGTCATCGATGAACTGGCCGACCTGATGATGGTTGCCGGCAAAAAGATCGAGGAACTGATTGCCCGGCTTGCGCAAAAAGCACGCGCGGCCGGCATCCATCTGATCCTGGCGACGCAACGGCCATCGGTGGATGTGATCACCGGGCTGATCAAGGCGAATATTCCAACCCGCGTCGCGTTCCAGGTCTCATCGAAAATCGATTCCCGGACGGTGCTCGACCAGATGGGCGCCGAGACCTTGCTGGGGCATGGCGACATGCTGTTTTTGCCGCCCGGAAGCGGCTATCCGCAGCGCGTGCA
>JBBWZW010000178.1:0-11287 GCA_039649305.1 Burkholderiales bacterium | reverse complement strand
TGCTGGACTCGATGGACCTGGAGCGCGAGCGTGGAATCACGATCAAGGCCCAGACCGCGGCGCTGGAGTACAAAGCGCGCGACGGCAAGGTCTACAACCTCAACCTGATCGACACCCCGGGACACGTGGACTTCAGCTATGAAGTCAGCCGTTCCCTGTCGGCCTGCGAGGGCGCATTGCTGGTCGTCGATGCATCGCAGGGTGTGGAAGCGCAGACGGTGGCGAACTGCTATACGGCGCTGGATCTCGGCGTCGAGGTGGTGCCGGTGCTGAACAAGATAGATTTGCCGGCGGCCGATCCGGAAAATGCCATCAGCGAAATCGAGGACGTGATCGGCATCGATGCCAGCGATGCAGTGCGCTGCTCCGCCAAGACCGGCCTTGGTGTCGAGGATGTGCTGGAATCCCTGATCGTTAAAGTGCCGGCGCCCAAAGGCGATCCGGACGCCCCGTTGCAGGCCTTGATCATCGACTCCTGGTTCGATAACTATGTCGGCGTTGTGATGCTGGTCCGTATCATCAATGGCACCTTGCGCCCGAAGGACAAGATCCTGCTGATGGCAACCGGGTCGCAACAGCTGACCGAAAGCGTCGGGGTGTTTGCGCCCAAGTCGCAGCCCCGTGCGTCACTGTCGGCCGGGCAGGTGGGCTTCGTCATTGCCGGCATCAAGGAGTTGAAAGCAGCGAAGGTGGGCGACACCATTACGTTGGCAGGCAAGCCTGCCGCGCAACCGCTGCCGGGCTTCAAGGAAGTGCAGCCGCAGGTGTTCGCCGGCCTGTTCCCGGTTGAAGCGAACCAGTACGATGCGCTGCGCGATTCGCTGGAAAAGCTGAAGCTTAATGATGCCGCGCTCCAGTATGAGCCGGAAGTGTCCCAGGCGCTGGGCTTCGGATTCCGTTGCGGTTTCCTCGGCCTGCTGCACATGGAGATCGTGCAGGAGCGGCTCGAGCGCGAGTTCGACATGGAACTGATCACAACCGCGCCCACCGTAATTTACGAAGTGGTGCAGCGCGACGGCACAGTGCTTTTGGTCGACAACCCATCCAAGATGCCGGATCCCTCCAAGATGGAGGAAGTCCGCGAACCGATCGTCACTGTCAACCTCTACATGCCGCAGGAGTATGTCGGTTCGGTGATCACACTGTGTACCCAGAAGCGCGGTGTACAGATCAATATGTCCTATCACGGCAAGCAGGTCCAGCTTACCTATGAAATGCCGATGGCAGAAATCGTGCTCGATTTCTTCGATAAGCTGAAGTCGACTTCGCGCGGTTACGCGTCGATGGACTACGAGTTCAAGGAATACCGCGCCGCGGATGTGGTTAAGGTAGACATGCTGATCAACGCCGAAAAGGTGGATGCATTGGCGATCATCGTACACCGCGCCAATAGCATATACCGAGGCCGTGCGGTCGCAGCGAAGATGCGCGAACTGATCCCGCGCCAGATGTTCGATGTCGCGATCCAGGCGGCAATCGGCTCCAATATCCTCGCGCGCGAAAACGTGAAGGCATTGCGCAAGAACGTGCTGGCAAAGTGTTATGGCGGCGATATCAGCCGTAAGCGCAAGCTGCTGGAAAAACAAAAGGCGGGTAAGAAGCGCATGAAGCAGGTGGGTTCGGTAGAGGTGCCCCAAGAGGCATTCCTGGCAATTTTACAAGTGGACGATAAATGAGTTTGCAAGCCATTCTGGGGAATTTTGCGTTAATTCTTTTTGTTCTGACGATAGTCACCGGGGTCATCTGGTTTCTCGATGTTTTTTATCTCGCCAAGCAGCGCCGTGTGAGGGCGGACGCGGCGCTCGCGGCGTTTGACGCGCGCAATCATCAGTTGAAGAATGACGGCGTCAAGCTGGATGGAAGCGGACGCGCGGCGCTCGAAGCGGACATGCTCCGGCAGCCGACGTGGATCGAGTATTCGGGAAGCTTTTTCCCGGTGATTGCGCTGGTGTTTTTCCTGCGTTCGTTCCTGTACGAACCGTTTAAAATTCCGTCGAGTTCCATGGTGCCGACCCTGGTTGTGGGTGACCTTATCCTGGTGAATAAATTTACCTACGGTATCCGGCTGCCCATCATCAACAAGAAAATCGTCGAGATCAACCAGCCCCAGCGCGGCGACGTGATGGTGTTCAAATACCCGAAGGATCCGTCGCTCGATTACATCAAGCGCGTGGTTGGCGTTCCTGGTGATAAAATAGTCTATAAAAACAAGCGTTTATCGGTAAATGGTAAAGAGGTTTCTTATAAGCCGCTGCCGGACTACCTGGACGACCAGCATTTGACGTATTCGAAGCAGTATCTGGAAAACCTGAATGGTGTTGCCCACAAAATACTGAACGACGAACGCGCGCCGAGCTATGTGGCGAACCCGGATCCATTCCCGCGGCGCGAGTTATGCAGCTATAACATTGAAGGGTTTGCCTGTACCGTCCCCTCTGGACATTACTTCATGATGGGGGATAATCGGGACAACAGCCTGGATAGCTGGTATTGGGGATTTGTTGCAGACGAAAATATTGTCGGAAAGGCATTTTTTGTCTGGATGAACTTGGGTAATGTGGGGCGTATTGGCAGCTTTCAATAATTAGATAAAGCAGGGGGGGTGGCATGCAACAACGTTTGAACGGTGGGCGTGGTGAAAATGGTATTTCCCTGGTTGGCTTCATATTTGTCATCGGCATTCTTGCGGCCCTCGGGGTATTGGGATTGAAAGTAGTGCCGACAGTGGTTGAGTACGCGGCAATCAAGAAGGCGATCAACAACGCGAAGGTGGCGGGTGGATCGCCGCAGGAACTCAAAAGCTCTTTTGACAAGCAAACGACCACCAGCTACATCGATTCGGTTTCCGGCAAGGATCTGGAAATCACCCGAAACGGCGATGGCGTGGATATCACTGTTGCTTATCAGAAGAAAATCGAATTATTCGGCCCGGTAAGCCTCGTGATTGATTATCTGGCTACTACGGCAACCGGAAGACCTGCTTCCGTAAGAAAAATCGAGTAACACAGCATCAGCGAGCGGCAGATCGAAATGGACTTCATGTTATTGCAAAACAGGCTAGGCCACGTGTTCAAGGATGCTGCGTTGCTGCAGCAGGCCTTGACCCACCGCAGCCACAGTAGCTTGCATAACGAGCGGCTGGAGTTTCTTGGCGATTCGATCCTGAACTGCGTCGTCGCGTCCCTGTTATTCGAGCGGTATTCCAAAATCGACGAGGGCGACTTGTCGCGTTTGCGTGCAAACCTCGTCAAGCAGCAGTCCCTTTACGAAATTGCGCAGCGTCTGGAGCTCTCGCAATTCCTGCGCCTGGGCGAGGGCGAACTGAAGTCCGGTGGATTCCGTCGTCCTTCCATCCTCGCAGATACGCTTGAGGCATTGTTCGGCGCCATCTTCCTGGACGACGGCTTTAATGCGGCGCGCGATGTTATCCGGTCGCTCTACATTCCGATCCTGGAAACGGTAGACCCGAAGACACTCGGCAAGGATGCGAAAACCCTGCTGCAGGAGTATTTGCAAGGTAAGAAAATCGCTCTGCCGCAATACAACGTCGTCGCGACCCATGGTGCGGCCCACAATCAGGAATTCGAGATTGAATGCCTGGTGCCGAAGCTGGATATCCAGGTGTTTGGCACCGGTGGCAGCCGCCGCGCAGGTGAACAGGCGGCGGCCAAGCTGGCGCTCGAGGCGGTCCAGCAAACCCTCGTAAAAAATGCATCGACCGGCCGCAAGACCCGGCCGCGTACGGCGCAGCTCAAGCTCGCCGGCATCGCGACGATCCAGTCTGAACCCGCGGTCGAGGAAGAGCCGAAAAAGGCGGCCAAAACCGCGTCAAAAGCGGAACCGAAAGCGGAACCGAAAGCGGAACCGAAGGCTGAGCCCAAGGGAGAACCGAAGGGCGAACCCAAGCAGGAAGGCAAGCAAGAGGCCAGGCAGACATCCAAGTCCGCCGCCAAAGGCGATAACGCCGCCGACCACAAAGGCGACGCAAAAACGGCTGCCAAGGCAGCTTCCGAAGTTTCACCCGAGCCCACCGCCTCACCTGTAGCAAGCGAATCGAAAACCGCATGACAGAATCTGCAAATCCCGACTTCCGATGCGGTTATATCGCCATCGTGGGTCGACCCAACGTCGGCAAATCGACGCTGATGAACGCATTGATCGGCGCCAAGGTCAGTATCACTTCGCGCAAGGCGCAGACTACGCGCCATCGCATTACCGGCATCCAGACCACGCCGGACACGCAGTTTGTCTATGTTGATACGCCGGGTTTCCAGACCCGGCATTCCAACGCCCTCAACAAAAAGCTGAACCGGACCGTCACCGACACGCTGACGGCCGCGGATGTGGTCTTGTTCACCGTTGAGGCGGGCAGTTATAGCCAGGCCGACAAACAGGTCCTGAACCTGATTCCGGCCGACATGCCGTGCATCCTGGTGATCAATAAGTCGGACCGGATCAAGGACAAGGCGGTCATGATGCCGTTCGCGCAGCAGGTGGCGGCCGACCGTAATTTCTCCGCCGTCGTGCCGGTTTCCGCCCAACAGAAGTTCCAGCTCGATGCGCTGGAAGGCGAGATCCGCAAGTATCTGCCCGCGAATCCGCCGATGTTCGGCGAGGATGACATTACCGACCGCAGCGAAAAATTCCTTGCGGCTGAAATCGTCCGCGAGAAGGTTTTCCGTTTCGTCGGCGAAGAACTGCCCTATACCAGCACGGTGGTCATCGAACAGTTTCTGCAGGAAGGCAACCTGCGCCGCATTTTCGCCGCGATCCTGGTGGAACGGGATAGCCACAAAGCGATGGTGATCGGACAGAAAGGTGCGAAACTCAAGGATATTTCGACGCAAGCCCGCCTGGATATGGAGAAGCTGTTCGGCGGTCCGGTCTATCTCGAAATCTGGATCAAGGTGAAGTCGGGCTGGGCTGACAATGAAGCCGGACTGCGCGCATACGGCTACGAGTAGGCGGTCATTTTCCTTTTGATCGGATGAACATCAATACTGTTGATGACCAGTCAGGTGCGGACGTTTCCCAGCCATCAGGCACGCCAATCCATGCTGACGCGCCGGTGCGGCCCCCTCAGGCGCCGGTGCGGCCCCCTCAGGCGCCGATGCGCCCCGCCGTGGTACCGGCCAGGCGTGCGAAACTGCCTGAGAGGGACAGCCGCGTTGCCGACCAGCCCGGCTTCGTGCTTCACAGTTATCCCTACAAGGAAACCAGCCTGATCGTCGACGTCTTCGCGCGCGATCACGGACGGGTAGCGCTGATTGCAAAAGGCGCCAAGCGGCCCCATTCCAAATTGAGGGGCGTGCTGCAGACCTTTCAACCACTGTCAGTCGGCTGGACCGGCAAATCCGAGATACGGACGCTGACGACCGCCGAGTGGGTCGGGGGTTTGCTGCCGCTGGAAAGGTCGGCGCTGCTCTCCGGGTTTTACCTGAACGAATTGCTGGTCAAGCTGCTCGCGCGCGACGATGCGCATCCGGCGCTGTTCGACCACTATGTTTCGACGCTCAATCAACTGGCGCACGACGAACCGGCGCCCATCGTATTGCGCAAATTCGAACTCGCTTTACTGAAGGAAACCGGGGTGGCGAGTAACTTCACGGTCTGCACGCGGACCGGGCAAGCCGTGGATGTCGAACGCGTCTACGTCGTCGACCCGGAACGCGGCCCCCGTCCGGCTATGCCTGCGGACACATCGCCGCGCATAAGCGGGAAGACCCTGCTTGATATGGAGCATGAAGACTATGCGGATCCCGTTACACAATCGCAGAGCAAGTTCCTGATGCGCTTCCTGCTTGCGCACCAACTCGGTGGCGTGCCGGTCAATACCCGGCAAATTCTGATAGATTTGATGCAGTTATAGCCCATAGACCAGTGGTCCTCCCCAGCTTTCTTTCAGACCTGACATGAGCCTCCTACATCCAAATAGTCCCGTAATCGACCTGGGCGTCAACATCGACCATGTGGCCACCTTGCGCAATGCGCGCGGAACCACCTATCCCGACCCCGTGCAGGCGGCCCTGCTGGCGGAAGAGGCCGGCGCCGACGGCATTACCCTGCATTTGCGCGAAGACCGCCGCCATATCCGCGATGCGGACGTGGAAACGCTTCGTCCGCAATTGCGCACCCGCATGAACCTGGAGTCGGCGGTGACCCAGGAAATGATCGACTTCGCCTGCCGGATCAAGCCGCATGACGTGTGCCTGGTGCCGGAGCGGCGCGAGGAAGTGACGACGGAAGGCGGGCTGGACGTGGTGAAATATTTTGCGACGGTACAGCGCGCGGTCCGGCAATTACAGGCGGAAGGCATCCGGGTCAGCCTGTTTATCGATGCCGATCCGGACCAGATCAAGGCGGCTTCCGAGGCAGGCGCCCCGGTAATCGAAATCCACACCGGTCGCTATGCCGACGCGGCTACCGAAGCAGAGCAAAAGCAGGAGCTGGAGCGCGTGCAAGCCGGCGTATTGGAGGGCATCAGGAGCGGCCTGAAGGTGAATGCCGGTCACGGCCTGCACTACACCAATGTACAGGCGATCGCCGCCATTCCGGAAATCACCGAGCTCAACATCGGCCACGCGATCGTCGCGCAAGCGGTGTTCATCGGCTGGCAAAATGCAGTGCGCGAGATGAAAGCGATCATGATTTCCGCGCGCGTCGGACTGCACAAGAAATGATTTACGGCATCGGCACCGACCTCATCCAGATCTCACGCATCGAAGCAGCGCTCGCCCGTAACGGCGAACGGTTTGCGGAAAAAATCCTGGGGTCGGAGGAGCTGGAAAAATATCGACGCCGCAAAGAAAAGGTTGAGGTGCGCGGTCTTCGTTACCTGGCGACGCGCTTTGCGGCGAAAGAAGCTTTTTCGAAGGCGCTCGGCCTCGGCATGCATATGCCGATGACATGGACAGCCATGCAGACGCTGAACGCGCCAAGCGGAAAACCGGTCGTCGTCACCAGCGGCGCCCTCAAAGAATTTATGGAAAAGAACGGGCTGACCGCACAGGTATCGATTACCGATGAAACCGATTATGCGGTCGCCTTTGTCATAGTGGAGAAACAATGAGTGCAACAGCAGCGCAGATGAACCTGGGCCCCGTCATGCTGGACGTGGTGGGCACCACGCTTACAGCAGACGATATCCGTCGTATCCAGCATCCGCTGACCGGCGGCGTAATCCTGTTCGCGCGCAACTATGAAAACCGCAGGCAGCTCACCGAGCTGACCACGGCGATCCATGACGCCCGTCCCGGCGTGCTGATTGCGGTCGATCATGAAGGCGGACGTGTTCAGCGCTTCAAGACCGATGGTTTCACCAAGCTGCCGCCGATGCGCAAGCTGGGCGAGTTGTGGGACAAGGATGTGCTGGCATCGACCAAGGCAGCCACTGACATCGGCTTCATACTAGCCGCCGAACTGCGCGCATGCGGCGTCGATTTGTCATTCACTCCGGTGCTGGATCTCGATTACGGCGAGTCCGGCGTCATTGGCGATCGCGCGTTCCACCATGACCCGCGCGTGGTAACCATGCTTGCAAAGAACCTGAACCACGGCCTTGCGCTGGCCGGCATGTCGAATTGCGGCAAGCACTTCCCCGGTCACGGTTTTGTCAAAGCCGATTCGCACATCGATATACCAGTGGATGAACGCACGCTGAAGGACATCCTCGCGCAAGACGCCGCCCCGTACGACTGGCTCGGCCTCGGCTTATCGGCGGTAATGCCGGCGCACGTGATTTACCCGAAAGTGGACAAGCATCCGGCCGGCTTCTCGAAGAAGTGGCTGTCGATGCTGCGTGACGAGTTCGGCTTCCAGGGCGTCATTTTCAGTGACGACCTCAGCATGGAAGGCGCCAGTGTCGCCGGTGGCGTGATCGATGGTGCGAATGCGGCATTGTCCGCCGGCTGCGACATGGTATTGATCTGCAACTCCCCGGACAAGGCCGACGAATTGCTGTCCGGTCTGGCAGTAACACCGGGTGCGGCCGTCACAGCATCGGCAATGCGTGTTGCATCGTTGATGCCGCAAATGGGCGGCCTGGACTGGGACGCGTTGCAGAAAGATCCGCGCTACCAGGCGGCGAAACGCACGGCGCAGGCGCTTTCTGGCGTCTGAGAGCGAATCAGCGATGTCCGAGACCAGCGCACCTGATCCACGCGCGACGCTATTAGAGACGGTTGCGAAGCTGCCGAACATGCCCGGGGTGTATCGCTATTTCGACGCGGACAATGTGGTGTTGTACGTCGGGAAGGCGCGCGACCTGAAGAAACGCGTCTCCAGTTATTTCCAGAAGACGCTCACGAGTCCGCGCATTGCGATGATGGTGGAGCGCATCGCGCGGATGGAGACGACCGTCACCCGTAGCGAAGCCGAAGCGCTGCTGCTCGAAAACAACCTGATCAAGTCGCTGCAGCCGCGCTTCAACATCCTGTTTCGCGACGATAAATCCTATCCCTACCTGAAAATCACCGGGCAGGATGTGCCGCGCATGGCTTACTACCGCGGCGCGGTGGATAAGAAGAACCAGTATTTCGGCCCGTTCCCGAGCGCATGGGCGGTCAAGGAATCGATGCAGATCCTGCAGAAGGTGTTTCAGTTGCGGACCTGCGAAGATACCGTCTTCGCAAACCGCACCAGGCCCTGCTTGCTGCATCAGATCAATCGTTGCAGCGCACCTTGCGTAAAGGCGATCAGCAAGGAAGATTACGAGATCGATGTCGAGAACGCCGGCAAGTTCCTGCGCGGACGTCAGACCGAAGTGATGGAAGCGCTGGAAACGAAGATGCATGGTTTCGCGGCTGAACTGAAATTCGAGCAGGCCGCCGGGGTGCGCAACCAGATCAGCGCATTGTCCCGCGTGCTGCATCAGCAAACCATGGAAGTCGTGGGCGACGCCGACATCGACATCATCGCGGTGATCGTGCAGGGCGGCCGTGCCTGCGTCAATCTTGCGATGGTGCGAGGCGGGCGGCATCTCGGCGATCGCGCTTATTTCCCTACGCATGTTGACGATGCGCTGGCGGCTTCCGAGGAATCGACTGACGTTGCGGTGGTGAAAGCGTTCCTCGCTCAGCATTACATCGACAAATTCATTCCCGGCACGCTGATCATGAATGTCGAATTCGACGAGCCGGCACTGATGGTGGCGCTGATGGAGCAATGCGGCCATCGCATCAATCTTGTGTTCCAGCCCCAGGGGCAGCGGCGGCAATGGCTGGAGATGGCGCTCAAGGGCGCGGAAATCGCCCTGGCGCGCCTGTTGTCCGAGCAGGGGTCGCAGCAGGCACGTACCCGTGCATTAGTTGAGGTGCTCGGCCTTGAAGTAGCCGATATCGACGCGTTGCGCGTGGAGTGTTTCGACGTCAGTCATACGCAGGGCGAAGCGACCCAGGCATCGTGCGTCGTATTCCATCATCATGCGATGCAGAACGGCGAGTACCGCCGCTATAACATCAACGACATTACGCCGGGCGACGATTACGCGGCCATGCGCCAGGTCCTGACGCGGCGTTATGAAAAGCTTGCCAACGGTGAAGGCGTGATGCCCGATGTGGTCCTCGTCGACGGCGGCAAGGGGCAGGTCGAAATGGCGCGCCAGGTGTTTTCCGAACTTGGCCTGGATATCGGCCTGATCGTCGGCGTGGCAAAAGGCGAGGGCCGTAAAGTGGGTCTGGAGACACTGGTGTTTGCCGATACGCGCGCCCCGCAGGAACTCGGCAAGGAATCGGCGGCGCTGATGTTGATTGCGCAGATCCGCGACGAGGCTCACCGCTTTGCCATCACCGGCATGCGCGCCAAGCGGGCCAAGGTGCGCCAGTCTTCCCGGCTCGAGGAAATCGAAGGCATCGGCGCCAAGCGCCGGCAGAAACTGCTCGCGCGTTTCGGCGGGCTGCGCGGCGTTGCCAATGCGAGCGTGGAGGAGATCGCGTCTGTCGAAGGCATATCGCGCGTGCTGGCGGAAGAGATCTATAAGCAGCTGCACTAGATTCCCTCGCGGTGCGTAATCCCCTGTAGTAAGCGACAATGCCGAACAGTTCATCGCCATGAACGACTACAATTGCAGTCGGGGCGAGCTGCACGCAATGATCGAAGCGAAGTCGCGAATAAAGTCGAATAACATCACATCTATGCCACTGAACATTCCAATTCTTCTCACCTGGTTGCGCGTTGCCCTGATTCCGTTGGTCGTTGGCGTGTTTTATCTGCCCGATGAGTGGTTGTCGCCGGTCGGTAAAGATGTTGCGTCGACCATTATTTTCATCGTCGCAGCAGTCACGGACTGGTTTGACGGATACCTGGCGCGCAAATGGAATGAGACCTCGGCATTCGGCGCCTTCCTCGATCCCGTCGCCGATAAACTGATGGTAGCGGGTGCATTGCTGGTGCTGGTGGAATTCGACCGGGTCAATGCGGTGGTGGCGTTCATCATCATCGGACGCGAGATCGCGATCTCCGCACTGCGTGAGTGGATGGCGCAGATCGGCGCGTCAAAATCGGTAGCCGTCAGCTCGCTCGGAAAAATCAAAACGGTGGCGCAGATGGTTGCGATCCCCATGCTGCTTTTCAACGGAACGCTGTTCGGCGTCGTTAGTACCGTGTATTGGGGTAGCTGGCTGCTCGGCCTGGCCGCAGTGCTGACGGTATGGTCTATGTTCTACTACATGCGCAAAGCATGGCCGCTCATCAAGGAGAGCGCGGCGCGTTTGGGATGAGCCGCTACCCGGCGTTTCCCTATGATGACAAGGCATGATGCTTGACAAAAAATGTCAGACCACTATAATGCGTGTCTGTCGTTGACGCGGGAGTAGCTCAGTTGGTAGAGCGCAACCTTGCCAAGGTTGAGGTCGAGAGTTCGAGACTCTTCTCCCGCTCCAGGATTCGAAAGGGAAGCTGACGAAGCTTCCTTTTATTTTTTACCAGTGGCGTCTGTTGAAAAATCATTCGATGGACGCAGGTAAGCGAGCATTCAGGTTCCGGCAGTACATGCGGGAGTAGCTCAGTTGGTAGAGCGCAACCTTGCCAAGGTTGAGGTCGAGAGTTCGAGACTCTTCTCCCGCTCCAATTGCAGAAGGGAAGCTTACCCGGCTTCCTTTTTTATTATCGGCGGATAGTAATTACGAATAATATTCGTCGATCACTTTGTCAGCAGCACGGTTTTGATTTTGTAGTTACAATACCCACCCGTGGCGGGGTAGCAAAGTGGTTATGCAGCGGCCTGCAAAGCCGTTTACGCCGGTTCGATCCCGACCCCCGCCTCCAAATACTCTTGATAATTCAAGTACAT
>JBBWZW010000167.1:0-5638 GCA_039649305.1 Burkholderiales bacterium | reverse complement strand
AGCGTTTCGATATCCCTCCCGTCTTCCGGGAACATGCTGATGCCGATACTCGGCGAAGTGTGCAAGACCAGGTCGTCGATGCGGTAGGGAAGACTCAACTCATGCAGCGCATGCACCGCTGCATGGGCAGCGCTCAGTGCGTTGTCCAGTTGCGTCACGATCACCAGGAATTCATCGCCGCCCAATCGCCCGACGATGTCGTGCGAACGGAATGAGCCCTTGAGCCGGAGCGCGACTTCCTTCAGTACTTCATCGCCGATGTGGTGGCCGTAGTTGTCGTTGATCGGCTTGAATTCGTCGAGGTCAATGTACAGCACCGCGAACAGATTGCCCCTGCGCTGGGCTGCCGAGAGCCAGCGTTCAGCCGATTCAAACGTCAGCGCGCGGTTAGGAAGCCTGGTCAGCCGGTCGTGCTGCGCGAACAGGCGGACCTGCTCCTCCCGTTCCTTGTGATCGGTGATGTCGAGGTGGGTGCCGATCATCCTCAGCGCACGGCCCTGCTCATCGCGCACCACTTGCGCCCTGGCCTGTATCCAACGATAAGTGCCGTCGCGATGTTTGAAGCGGAGTTCGCTTTCGTAGTCGGAGGCCGGTGCGCGCAAATACGTGTGCAGGCGGGTCATCACTTGCGCCCGGTCGGATGGATGGATGCGCGACTCCCATTCCTCGATGCGGTGCGGTATTTCATGATCCTGGTAACCGAGCTGTCTTTTCCAGTGCGGAGAGAAATAGACTTCGTTGCTGGCGAGGTCCCATTCCCAAAAGCCGAGCCGGGCAATCTCGACGGCCAGCCGCAATTTGGTTTCCGTCTCTTGCAACAGGAGTTCCGCGCGCTCGTTCAAGGCAAGCGCATCGCGCGAACGGTTCTGTTCCGAGATATCAAAAAAGGTGCTCAACGCCTTTACCATCACGCCGTCCGCATCCCTTATGGGCGCGGCGTTGACGAGCAGGGTGGTTTCGGTGCCATCGCCGCGGATGTAGGTGATCTCCTCGGGGCTGACCGATTCGCCATGGACTGCGCGGGCAATCGGATATTCCTCCGCAGCGTAAGGGCGCCCATCTGCATGCACCGCACCGTACCGTGTGTAGCCGGAGTACTCACCGATCTGGTGCATCGGATGTCGAAGAAGGCGAACTGCCTCGCGATTATGAAAAAGCAGCCGCCCTGACGGTATTTCCGCGATGGCCACCCCAATCGGCATCTGCTCGAGTATCTCCACGAGTTCTTCAAACCGGACTTGAACTTCGTCAACTTTGCTGTCGGAGCACATAGGGTCCCGGGATATCCGTAGAGGGGAGGGATTGAAGCAACCAATGGTTTAGATCAAGGCTATATCAAGTGGTTTCGAAATGCCGCCAAAAAACATTGAGGCAGGACACAAGTGAGCGGACATTTGCGCTTTACTCTTCACGTACTCGCAGGAAACCACTATCGGCAAGTGATGTCTTACTTCCGCGCCCACAGATATAGCAATCAGAAACCACTTGATGAAACTACTGCTGCAAGAGACAGATTCGGCTGAACACTTATATCGCCTGATCCTGGATAATGCCCTTGACTCGTACATCGCGATCGACGAGCACAGCACTATCGTCGAGTGGAGCGACCAGGCCGAAAGAACCTTCGGCTGGACCAGGCAAGAGGCGTGCGGCCGGTCGCTGACAGGGACGATCATCCCCGAGCGGTACCGTGCGGCGCACCTCGCCGGACTGAAACATTACCTGGAATCGGGCGAGCACAAAATCCTGAACAGACGCATAGAGCTCTCCGCGCTGCATAAAGATGGCACTGAGATTCCGGTCGAGTTGACGGTAACGCCGATAACGACAGCTCGCGGGGTGATGTTTTCTGCATCCTTGCGCGACATTTCACAACGCAAGGAACTCGAGCAGGTGGTGCAGCACCAGGCGAACATCACCAAATCGATCCTGGACAGCATGGCCGATGCGGTGGTCGTCGCCGATCTGGCGGAAAACCTCATCCTGGTCAACCCCGCGGCGCAGCGCCTGCTGACTCTCAAGCCGGTGGAGGCCGGAACCAGGCAGTCGTTTCGTGCCTTCGAGGTTTGCCAGGAAGACATGACAACACGGTATCCCGATAGCGACCGGCCGCTGTCGAGAGCGCTTCGCGGCGAGCAGGTGGACGACATGATTGTGTTCGTAAGATGCACCGACGCAGGGAAAGGAGTCTGGCTCAGCGCGAATGCGCGGCCACTCATGGATCGAAGTGGTGTGCTTATCGGGGGTGTGGTCGTGTTCCATGACATCACGGAGCTGCGCGAGCGCGAGGAAGCGTTGGCGCGCCAGGCGTTGGCGCTGAGGCAGTCGCAGGAAAATTACCGTTTGCTGGTGGAAAGCTCGACCGACTACGCGATGCTGATGCTGGACTCCGGGGGAACGATCCTGAGCTGGAGCGCGGGCGCCGAAATCATACTGGGACATACCGCCGAACAGGCCGTCGGCCAGCCGCTGTCGGCCATATTTACCGGCGAAGACCGGGAAATGGGCCAGCCGTTGCACGAACTGGAAGTGGCGAGGACGAGAGGGCGATCCGAGGACAATCGCTGGCACCTGAGGCGCGACGGCAGCCGCTTCTGGGCCGTAGGCGTGGTGACACCGTTATGGAATGCGGACGGCAGTTTGCGCGGCTTCGTGAAAATCATGCGCGACCAGACCTCTCAACGGCTGGCGGAAGAGCAAACGCAGTTCCTCGCCAACCACGACATGCTTACCGGCTTGCCTAACCGCGTCAATTTCAGCAACCAGCTGCACCAGTTCATCGCCGTCTCACAGCGCAGCCAGGCTCCCGTCACCGTATTGCTGCTCGACCTCGATCGATTCAAATATGTCAACGACACCTTCGGCCACCATACTGGCGACCTGCTATTGAAGGAAGTGGCCGACCGGATCAGTTCTTCTTTGCGGGAAACCGATTTCGTTGCCCGCCTCGGCGGAGATGAATTTGTCGTGCTTCAAACGGACGGCCCCCAACCCGCCGCCGCCGAGGCGCTCGCCCGCAGGCTGATCAATGAGTTGGGCCGGCCCTATTTGCTGGAAGGGCAGGAAGTCCTCTGCGGGGCCAGCATCGGCATCAGCGCCTACCCGAAGGACGCACGGAACTCCGTCGAGCTCCTGAAAAAAGCCGACCTCGCGTTGTACCGCGCGAAGAACGAGCGTCGGGGCTCCTATCACTTCTATACCGCACAGCTCTCTTCCGAATCCGCATCCCGCAAGGATCGGGAGGATGCGCTGCGTGATGCGCTCAAGAACCAGCAGTTCGAACTGTACTACCAGCCGCAGATCGACCTGAACAACTGGCGGGTATCGAGCGTGGAGGCCTTGTTGCGCTGGCATCCGACCGACCTCGAACTGCTGCTGCCGGGCGACTTCCTTGCCGTTGCGGAGGAGACCGGGATCATTGTGGAGATCGGTGAGTGGGCGTTGCGGCAGGCAAGCACGCAGGTCAGGAAGTGGCAGGAGATGGGATTGACCGGCTTGCGGCTGTCGCTGAACTGCTCAGCGCGCCAGTTCAGCGATCCGAAATTCATGACGATGATTCCCCCGATTTTGCACGAAACGGGATTCGCAGCGGATTGCCTGGAGCTCGAAATCAGTGAGTCGATGGTGGCGCGGCAACCGGATATCAGGGAGCAGCTCCACGAACTGAGGGTGCAGGGCGTGCGTATCACCATCGATAACTTCGGCACCGGGACCATCCCGCTGATTGACCTGAAGGACCTGGAAATCGATGTGCTGAAAATCGACAAGGAGTTCATCCAGCACCTGCCGCACCGTCGCGAGGACTCCGCCATTACCTCTGCGATCATCAGCCTCGCGCACGACCTGGGCATCGGGGTCGCGGCGGGAGGGGTTGAGACCGCGGAGCAGCTGGCCTACCTGCAGGCGCGCGACTGCATGAATGTCCAGGGCTTCATCTTCAGTCCGCCGATACCGGCGGAAAAATTCGAGCAACTGATGCTGAGCGGGCACTGGTCGCGCATCAACCACTGGCCGGCGATCGACGAGTCGGTTGTGTTCAAGGACCTGCACTGATCCGCGTGGCGCATCCTACGTCCTATGAATCGCGTCAGATAGCCAGCGCCAGTTGCTCCAACTCCGGAAACAGGAAGCGCTTGCGCATCAACATGGGTATCTGGTCGGCCGGCACCGGCGGGGAAATGAAATAGCCCTGCACCTCGTTGCAAGACAGGGCCTGCAGTACGCGCAGCTGTTCGATCGTCTCCACTCCTTCAGCCACCACGCCCATCCCCAGCACATGCGCCATCGACAGGATCGCCATGAACAGCGCTTCGCCTTCTTTGCCATTGCACAGTTGAGCGGTAAAGGCCCGGTCTACCTTCAACACATCCAGGTCCAGCCGCTGCAATTGCGACAGGGATGAATAGCCGGTGCCGAAATCGTCGACCAGCAATTTGATCCCCAGTGATTCGAGGGCCGCCAGTTCCGCCGTCACCTTGTGGTCTTCACCCATCATGCAGGATTCGGTGATTTCGATTTCAATCAGCGAGGGATCGATGGAATGATCGGCCATGCAGATGGCAAACAAAGCGCTCAGGTTGCCCTGGCTGAACTGCTTGGGCGACACGTTGATCGAGACCGGCACCACCGGCAATTGCTGTGCCTTCCATTGCGCCAGTTGGGCGCAGGCCTTGCGAATCACCAGTTCGCCGAGTGGCACGATCAGCCCGGTATCCTCGGCCATCGGGATGAATTCCAGCGGCGGCACCGGGCCGTGATCCGGTCGCATCCAGCGTACCAGCGCTTCCATGCTGCGCAGCTGGCCGCTAAAGGTATCGACACGCGGTTGGTAGTACAACACGAACTCATCATGTTCGATCGCCTTGCGCAATGCCTGTTCCCGGTCCAGCCGCACCACCAGGTTTTCCGACAGGAACGGCTGGTAAAACTCGTAATGGCCCTTGCCGCTGGTTTTGGCCGCATACATCGCGATATCGGCGTGCTTGAGCAGCGTGGGCCCATCGTTGCCATCCTGCGGGAACATGCTGATGCCGATCGACGCATGCATTTCATGGCTGCTTCCGCCGGACAGCATAAACGGTTCACCCAGCGACTTCATGATGCGCTCGGCCACGCGGGACACATCCGCATGGCCTTCGACATGTTCGAGGATGATGGTGAATTCGTCGCCCCCCAGGCGCACCACGCTGTCTTGAGGTCGCAGCATGGTCTGCAAGCGCGTAGCCACTGCTTGCAGCAATTCATCGCCGCTGGCGTGGCCCAGCGTGTCGTTGATATTCTTGAAATCATCAAGGTCGACGAACAGCAGCGCCAGTACTGTATTCCTGTTCCGCGCCTTGGTTAGCGCATCGGGCAGGTAATTGATGAGCCAGTGGCGGTTGGGCAGGGCGGTGACGGCATCGGCATTGGCCAGCCGCGACAGCGCTTCTTCCTGGGCCTTCATATCGGAAATGTCGCGCAGCGTCACCGCCAGGCCTTCGCCCGAGCGCACCAGCCGCCGATGGATCCATGTCGCCTGCAGCGGGCTGTGCGGCCAGACCCGGACTTCGTCTTCATAAAAACCGGTCTCCATCGCGCGCAGGTACCTGCCCAATATGTGCTGCGCATTGGTCGCCGAATACAGGTCGGTGAACTTCAT
>JBBWZW010000149.1:0-5991 GCA_039649305.1 Burkholderiales bacterium | reverse complement strand
GCACTACATCATGCAGTGAATCCGCAGGGAATCCATGTCAAAACGTGCATGTAAGTACTTGATTTGTAAGCCCCAGGGTGTTATTTTCCATACAGTTTCATGCCCGTTCGACTAGCGGTAAGCACTTGATTCTATTGCGAAATGTCCTGTTCATCCGTTTCGTTGTATGGCACACTGCGGGCTGCAAAAGAAGTTGTTAAAAATCTACTCGCCAGATTTTTTCGAATCCGGAACACATCCAAAGGATTCCTGACAACTTCCTCCAGGAGTTTTTCACATTGAGCATTATTAGAAATCTGCCATTCGAATGGCTGGTCGGCATGCGCTACACCCGAGCCGGAAAGCGCGGCGGCCGCAACAGTTTTATTTCATTCATTTCACTGATTTCGATGGCGGGCATCGCGCTTGGCGTCGCTGCACTGATCGTCGTGCTGTCGGTGATGAATGGATTCCAGAAGGAAGTACGCGACCGCATGCTGTCAGTGTTGTCGCATATCGAAGTGTACGACGCATCGGGCAGCATGCCGGACTGGAAGCTTTCGGCAACCGAGGCATTCCAGCACAAGGAAGTCAAAGGCGCGGCGCCCTACGTGGCAGGACAGGCGATGATGACGCGGGACGATACTGTGCGCGGCGTCGTCATTCGCGGCGTGCTGCCGGAGGAAGAGCCGAAGGTATCGGATGTGGCATCCCAGGTGCGCGAGGGTAGCTTCAACAGTCTGCAATCGGGTGAATTCAATATCGTGCTCGGCAAGGAACTCGCGCGCGGACTGCACGTTGAGGTCGGTGACAAGGTGACCATGATCGCCCCGCAAGGCCAGGTGACGCCGGCCGGTGTGTTGCCGCGGCTGAAGCAGTTCACCGTCGGCGCGATATTCGAGGCGGGACACAACGAGTATGACTCGAGCCTGGCGTTCATCCATATCGACGACGCGATGCGGATGTTCAGGTTGGATGCGCCGTCCGGATTGCGACTGAAGATCGAAGACATGCAGCGCGCGCCGCAGGTAGCCCAAGACCTGTCGCGCATGTTGAGTGGCAATCTCTACATCCTCGACTGGTCGAAACAGAACCGCACCTGGTTTGCCGCGGTGCAGACCGAGAAGCGCATGATGTTCATCATCCTGACGCTGATCATCGCCGTCGCCGCATTCAACCTGGTATCCACGCTCGTCATGACGGTGACAGACAAGCAAGCCGATATCGCAATCCTGCGGACGCTCGGCGCGTCGCCGAAATCGATCATGAAGATCTTCATGATTCAGGGCGCCCTGGTCGGACTGCTGGGCACTGCCATCGGTGTGGGGCTCGGCGTCCTGGTCGCACTCAATGTCGATGTGATCGTGCCCTTTATTGAAAGGCTGCTCGGGGTGCAGTTTCTTTCCAAGGATATTTACCTGATCACCTCGCTGCCTTCCGACTTGCGCTGGCCGGATGTGTGGACCATCGGCGGAGTCGCGGTGGTGCTCGCGTTTCTTGCAACCTTGTATCCAAGCTGGCGCGCTGCCGGCGTTCGGCCCGCGGAAGCGCTGCGCTACGAGTAAGACGGAAAAAAATAATGAATGAAATCGTGTTGTCGTGCAGGGGACTTGCAAAAACGTTCACCCAGGGGAAGTACTCGGTCGATGTGTTGAAAAGCGTAGACTTTGATGTCTCGAAAGGAGAGCGGGTTGCCATCGTCGGCGCTTCCGGTTCCGGCAAGTCCACCTTGCTGCACTTGCTCGGAGGGCTGGATACGCCGACCGCCGGCAAGGTCACTTTGCTCGGCCAGGATGTTGCGAGCCTGAGCGAAAAAGCGCGTGGCGATTTGCGCAATAAGTCACTCGGCTTCGTGTACCAGTTCCACCATCTGCTGCCGGAGTTTTCCGCGCTCGACAATGTCGGCATGCCGCTGATGATCAGGAAGCAGTCTCGTGATGAAGCGCACAAAGCTGCGCAAAGCGTCCTGTCGCGGGTTGGCCTTGCCAATCGCGTAACGCACGTGCCCGGCGAGCTGTCGGGCGGTGAACGTCAGCGCGTCGCACTCGCGCGTGCGCTGGTCACGCAACCGGCGTGTGTGCTGGCGGATGAGCCGACCGGTAACCTCGATCGCACGACCGCGCAAAAGACCTTTGACCTGATGCTGGAGCTGTCGCGTACGCTGGGCACCGCGTTCGTCATTGTGACGCACGATATCGAACTGGCACGTCATTGCGATCGCGTGCTGCGGCTGACCGAGGATGGACTGCATCCGTATGTGGATTGACACCCATTGTCATCTCGACGCGAGCGAGTTCGGAGCCGAAGCCGGCGCCATCGCTGGACGCGCCGCGATGCAAGGTGTTTCGGGGATTGTGATTCCCGCAATTGCAAAGGTAAATTTTTTCGCAGTGGCTGACCTGGCGGCCCGACATGCCAACTGCTGTTATGCACTCGGAATCCACCCGCTATTCGTACCCGGCGCAGAAGAGAACGATCTGCTCGTGCTACGCGAAGCAGTGGCCAATGCGATGGATGATCCGCGCTTGGTCGCGATCGGCGAGATCGGCCTGGATTTTTTTGTGCCGGGGCTCGACAAGAGTCCGCTACGGGAAAAGCAGGAGCACTTCTACAGCGAGCAACTCAAGATTGCCCGCGATTTTGGCCTTCCTGTCCTGCTCCATGTGCGGCGCTCGCAGGACGTAATCCTCAAGCACTTGCGGCGAATGAATGTCCGCGGAGGGATCGCCCATGCATTCAACGGCAGCTTCCAGCAGGCGCAAACTTTCATTGATCTCGGATTCAGGCTCGGCTTCGGCGGCGCAATGACTTTCACCCGCGCGTTGCAGATCCGGCGCCTTGCAGCCCAGCTTCCGCTGGAAGCTATCGTGCTCGAAACGGATGCGCCGGACATCGCGCCGGCATGGGTCCATCCGGGCCGCAACAGCCCGGAAGAACTGCCGCGTATAGGTGAGACGCTGGCGGAATTGCGCGGCATGCCGCCCGGCGAGCTGGCGCGGGCCACATCCGAAAATGCGCGCAGCGTGCTGCCGCGGCTTGCCGGGCTGCTTTAGAGAACGGCCATGCGCAGCATCGTCATTGGTTTCGTTGCCGGCGTCGCCTTGTTGCAGAATTGGTCTTCATTACCGCCGCAATACCTCCTTTGGCTTCTGGCCGTCGCTGCGGTCCTCCTCGGACTTTTTGCAAGGGCAAACCATCGTGCCATTCTTACCATTCCAGCCCTGTCCGCATGTGGAGCAACACTCGGCTTCACGTGGGCAGCGTTGTTCGCCCAGGTCTACTTATCGCAAGAACTGCCGAAAGAATGGGAAGGGCGCGACGTCACGGTCATCGGGACCATCGACAGCCTGCCTTACAGCTTCGAGCGAGGAGTGCGGTTCAACTTTGCAGTCGAACGCATCCTGCCGGGCGATGGGGAGATGCCTGTCGTTCCGTCGAAGCTGGCCTTGTCGTGGTATTCCGCGTTCCGGGCCGAAGAGGTGCAGGCGGTCGGAAAAGTCGCGCCCGGGGAGCGCTGGCAACTGACGGTACGGCTCCGGCGCCCGCACGGGAATGCCAACCCGCATGGCTTCGACTATGAGGTTTGGCTGCTCGAGCAAAATGTGCGCGCGACCGGTTATGTCCGTCCCGATGAACGCCTGGAACTGAAGAACCAGCGCCTCGATGATTTTGTTTATAGCTTCGGCAATGTGGTGGAGCGGTCCAGGGGTTGGTTGCGTGATCGTATTTATGCGGCGCTGCCAGACAAGGAGTATGCCGGGGTCATCGTCGCACTGGTAGTTGGAGACCAGCGGGCGATCAGCCAGTCGGACTGGAAGGTATTCAATCGTACCGGCATCGGTCATTTGATTTCAATCTCCGGTTTGCACATCACAATGATCGCCGGCATGTTTGCCGCTCTCGCATTTGCGTTATGGCGCCGGTCTTTTTTTACGAATGCGGCCTTGCCGACCTTGTTGCCGGCGCAAAAGGCGGCTGCGCTCGCAGGTACCGCGATGGCATTCCTGTATGTATTGCTGGCGGGGTTCGGCGTACCCGCGCAACGCACGCTGTACATGTTGACCGTGGTCGCTGTTGCGCTATGGGTCGGCCGTATCACCAGCGTGTCGCATGTGCTGTGCGCCGCCCTCGGCGTGGTCCTGCTGCTCGACCCATGGGCAGTGCTCTGGCCCGGCTATTGGCTGTCTTTCGGCGCGGTCGCGATCATCCTGTATGCGACAACAGGAAGAACACAGCTCCATGCGGGCGACGAAGCGCCACGCAAATGGATGGCGGCCCTGAAGTCGGCCACTCACACGCAATACGTGGTAACGCTCGGCCTGGTCCCATTGACCATATTGTTATTCGGCCAGATATCCCTGATCAGTCCGATTGCGAATGCATTCGCGATTCCCTTGATCAGCTTTGTGGTCACGCCGCTCTCACTCGCCGGCAGCATGTTGCCGGCGCCGCTTTCCGGCTGGCTGCTTGGGGCGGCGCATTTGTGCGTGGAATGGCTCGCGCTCGCATTGCACTGGTTCAGCGAATTGCCCGTCGCAGTCTGGACCGCGCCGGTTCCCGAATGGTGGATATTCCTGTGCGCGCTGCTCGGCACCTTGTGGCTGCTAGCCCCGCGCGGCTGGCCATTGCGCTGGCTGGGGCTGGTGGGGTGGGTTCCGTTGCTGGTGAATGTACCGGCACATCCGAAGGATGGCGAAATGTGGATCACCGCGTTCGATGTCGGGCAGGGCACCGCGCTCCTGGTCGAAACGCCGAATCACCGGCTGCTTTACGACACCGGTCCAACCTATTCGCCGGAAGTGGACGGCGGCAACCGGGTCATCCTGCCTTATCTGAAAGCGCGGGGCATCGGCACGCTCGATGCAATGATTGTTTCACACAGCGACACCGATCATGCGGGCGGGGCATTGTCCATCCTCGACGAAATCAGGATCGGCCTGGTTTCGTCATCGCTTCCTCCGGATCATCCGATTGCGGGCACTGCTTCCAGTCACAGGCGCTGCGAGGCAAGCCAGGCTTGGACCTGGGACGGCGTCCGGTTCGAGATGCTGCATCCAACCGCGGGCAGTTACGACAGCGGCAAATGGAAACCGAATGCGCGCAGTTGCACGCTGAAGATCACGCTGGGAGCCCAGTCCATTCTGCTGCCCGGAGACATTGAAGCACGGCAGGAGGCGGAACTGGTGGAGCGCAGTGCGGACCAATTGCGCGCATCGGTATTGTTGGCGCCGCATCATGGCAGCGGCACATCGTCGACACTGCCTTTCCTGAATGCGGTGAAGCCGGATATTGCGGTATTCCAGGTCGGTTACCGTAACCGCTACCGCCATCCGAAGCAGGAGGTGTTTGATCGCTACGGCCAGCTGGGCATCAGGCGCCTGCGCTCCGACGACTCCGGCGCGATCATGCTGCATTTCAGGACCATGGGGCCGGCGCTTGAATTCAGCGAATATCGTACCGAGCATGCCCGGTACTGGTACGGCCGGTGAACCGCAATCTGCCGCGGAGAATTGCTGATCTCAACCCTTCCGGCGGCGAGCAAATCCAAGGGCCGCGAGTCCCAGTCCCAGCAGCGCCAGCGTGGCAGGCTCTGGAACGACTTGCCCATTCGACCCGCCAGTACCCCCTGACCCGGTAGCGACGCCCTGGCCAAAGCCGCCGCTGCTCCCGCTACAGCCGTTGATGGAGACCGTGTCCTGAATCAACGTAACTTGTGTAGTTGCCGACAAGAGTCGTCCGCAACTAATGGTTAAATTGCCGTCACTGCTGATAAGGTCATTCGCGAGGACATTTCCTGCGAACGTAGGGCCGTTCAGGGTCGCTGCACTGTGTACATTCCAATACAACCCGACGTTTGCACCGTCACCTACATTCTGTACGAAGACGTTTGAGGTGTTCGAGGTGATCAGCGTGCTTGGGAACTGAAAGACCCACACCGCATCGTTCCTGCCCCCGCCGTCGAGAATGAGGTTTCCCGTCAAATTCTCTGTCGCTGCGGGAACCGTATATGTC
>JBBWZW010000126.1:0-6348 GCA_039649305.1 Burkholderiales bacterium | reverse complement strand
CTTTCGGGTTGCCGTTCTTCGGTGCGACGACCTGACCATGGATATTGGTCGGGATACCGCCCATCTGGTAATGGATGGTTGGCACGACCGGGATCGGTTCCTTGGTTGCATCGACGTTGGCGAACTTATGGCCGATTTCGAGAATCGACGGCAGGCGCTTCTTGATGGTGTCTGCGCCGATATGACGCAGGTCCAGCAACACGTGATCCTTGTTCGGACCGCAGCCGCGGCCTTCCTTGATCTCCTGGTCCATCGAGCGGGACACGAAGTCGCGCGGCGCCAGGTCTTTCAGCGTCGGCGCATAACGCTCCATGAAGCGTTCGCCATTGCTGTTGATCAGGATACCGCCCTCACCGCGTACACCTTCGGTGATCAGCACGCCTGCGCCGGACACGCCGGTCGGGTGGAACTGCCAGAATTCCATGTCTTGCAGCGGCAAGCCTGCGCGCGCCGCCATGCCCATGCCGTCGCCGGTATTGATGAAGGCATTGGTGGAAGCAGCGAAGATACGCCCTGCTCCGCCGGTGGCGAACAGAGTGGTTTTGGCTTCGAGGATCATCACGTCGCCGGTTTCCATCTCGAGCGCAACTACGCCGAGTATGTCGCCTTCGGCGTCGCGAATCAGGTCGATCGCCATCCACTCGACGAAGAAGTGGGTCTTGGCGCGCACGTTACGCTGATACAGCGTGTGCAGCAGCGCATGGCCGGTACGGTCGGCTGCAGCGCAAGCGCGTTGCACCGGCTTTTCACCGAAGTTGGCGGTATGGCCGCCGAACGGACGCTGGTAAATCGTGCCGTCGGGATTACGGTCGAACGGCATGCCGAAGTGCTCGAGCTCGTAGACGACTTTCGGCGCTTCGCGGCACATGAATTCGATCGCATCCTGGTCACCCAGGTAATCGGAACCCTTGACCGTGTCAAACATGTGCCAGTACCAGTTGTCCTCGGACATATTGCCCAGCGACGCGCCGATGCCGCCCTGTGCTGCAACGGTGTGCGACCGCGTCGGGAAGACTTTCGACAGGACTGCGACGTTCAGACCGGCTTCAGCCAGTTGCAGCGATGCACGCATGCCGGAACCGCCTGCACCGACGATAACTGCGTCGAAGCGACGGGAAGGAATAGAAGTTTTGATTGCTGCCACGTTTACATTCTCCAGATAATCTGCGCGGCCCAGCCGGCACAACCGATCAGCCACAGGATGGTGGCCACTTGCAATGTGAGGCGTACACCGACGGGCTGGATGTAGTCCATCCAGATGTCACGCATCCCGATCCAGGCGTGATAGAACAGCGCGAGGAAGGTGACGAAAGTGGCGATCCTGAACCATTGCTGGGCAAACAAACCGGCCCAGCCTTCATAGCTGAAATTTCTGCCGGCAAAAAATACGGCGAGAAGAATGACCGTATACAGCACCATCACGATGGCGGTCACGCGTTGCGCGAGCCAGTCCTTGATGCCGTAATGCGCCCCCACGACCAGGCGCTTTGGTCCAATATTATTGTTTTCCATTTTTTAGAAAGCTCCGAACAGTTTCAATGCAACCAGTGCGGTCAGCGGCAGGCTTACAGCAAGGACGGCTACAGAGGTTTTGCGCGCGGAATCTTTATCCAGACCGACGTGCACGTCCGTCAGCAGATAACGAATGCCGGCGCAGAAGTGATGCAGGTAGGACCAGACCAGGGCCAGGATGACGAGCTTCACGAACCAGTGTGAAGCGATTCCCTTCAGGTATTCGAAAGAAATCTCGGACATCAGGCTCTTGTCCAGCAGGTACAGGACGAAAGGCAACAACAGGAACATCAATGCACCGCTGATGCGGTGAAGAATAGAAATGATACCGGCCATTGGCAACCGGTACTTCATTATCTGCGTAACGTGGATGTTACGGAATTGTCGCCGGTTTTTTGCTACGGCTTCAGACATGACACAACCTCCCTCAGCTTAATAATCTCGTAATTTTCGCCGATTTTCATAAAGCGCACCAAGTGTTTCGCACATCCACAAGAATAAATCTGATCGTCATGGGGGAAAATTTGGAGCGCGCCCCTCTCGGGACGCATTACTCAATCGGTCAGCTTAATTCGTTTTGATAGTGGTGATGCTCGGTCAGGTAGAGGCCACGGCGGACCTCCACCGGCCTGTCACCATAGGTGAAGGACACGCGTTCCACGCTTAGCAACGGCGCGTTGACTGAAATCTTGAGCAGCTCGGCAGTACTCTCGTCCGCGCTCACCGCGCGAATCTTTTCCGACGCGCGGATCATGCGCGTGCCGAATTCCGTTTCGAACAAGCCGTACATCGGACCCTTGTACTCATCCAGGCGCTCGGCGGTCAGGCCCTTGAAGATCACCCCCGGGAGCCACAATTCTTCGACGATTGTCGGCGCCCCATCGAACGATTGCACCCGCTTGATGAAGACCACGGAGTCGCCGGATTTGATATCGAGCAGGCGCGCGACTTCGGCCGGCGCACGCAAGCGTTTGACTTCAAGGATTTTATTGTCGGCATAGTGCGGCTCGCCGACATCCGGCATCAGTCGCAGAAAGCGAAACTGAGCGCGCGCTTCGTGATGCGTGGCGACGAACGTTCCTTTGCCCTGCCGGCGCACGACCAGGTTCTCGGCGGCCAGCTCATCGATGGCCTTGCGCACCGTGCCCTGGCTCACCTTGAAGCGGCCCGCAAGTTCGACCTCGCTCGGGATCAGTTCGCCGGGCTTCCATTCGCCGGTCTGCAGGCTCCTGGTGATAAGCCCTTTGATCTGCTGGTAAAGGGGACTGAATGTGGGGGAAGTTCCGGAGGCGGGACCGCCTGCTGCCCCGGCGGGCACACCATTGTTTGTCAGATTGGACGGAGTGGAACTCATAGCCCCTGATTTCACCACAAAAGGACCGTTGTCGTCTAGCAAAAACTTATAGGTGATATGTCTTATATAAGACATAAGATCCGCATTGACAGAGCGGCTATGTCGGCCTACACTCGCGGGCAACATTTTTGCTGATGCCGTCTGGACGAAGCGCCGATTGCCGCTTTGCACGACCTGAAGCCGCACTGATGGGCAGGCTGTGACTTGGTAGGTATTCAACGGTATTATTACAGGCTTACAGAATAATTCATCATCTAAGTTTCCTCACCGTTTTCATTACCACTTTGGAGATTCACCATGGCTAAAGCCCCCATGCGCGTCGCCGTCACTGGCGCCGCCGGTCAAATCGGCTACTCCCTGCTGTTCCGCATCGCTAACGGCGATATGCTCGGCAAAGACCAGCCGGTCATTCTGCAGCTGCTCGAAATCCCCGATGAAAAAGCCCAGAAAGCCCTCAAGGGCGTGATGATGGAAGTCGATGATTGCGCATTCCCGCTGTTGGCCGGAATGACCGCGCATAGCGACCCGATGACCGCATTCAAGGACGCCGACGTTGCACTGCTGGTCGGCGCGCGTCCGCGCGGCCCGGGCATGGAGCGCAAGGACCTGCTCGAAGCCAACGCACAAATCTTCACGGTGCAAGGCAAGGCGCTCGACGCCGTCGCCTCCCGTAACGTCAAGGTTCTGGTGGTCGGCAACCCGGCCAACACTAATGCCTACATTGCGATGAAATCGGCGCCGAACCTGCCGGCCAAGAACTTCACAGCGATGCTGCGCCTCGATCACAACCGCGCGCTGTCGCAAGTTGCACAGAAGATCGGCAAGCCGGTTTCCTCGATCGAAAAGCTGTGCGTCTGGGGCAACCATTCCCCGACCATGTATGCCGACTACCGCTTCGCAACGGCCGACGGCAAATCGGTCAAGGACGCAATCAACGACCAGGCGTGGAACAAAGATGTGTTTCTGCCGACCGTCGGCAAGCGCGGCGCTGCCATCATCGAAGCACGTGGCCTGTCCTCGGCAGCTTCGGCAGCCAACGCTGCAATCGACCACGTTCGTGACTGGCTGCTCGGCACCAACGGCAAGTGGACCACGATGGGCATTCCTTCCGACGGCTCCTACGGCATCCCGAAAGACACGATGTTCGGCTTCCCGGTGACCACCGAGAACGGCGAATACAAGATCGTGCAAGGCCTGGACATCGACGCCTTCTCGCAAGAGCGCATCAACCTGACGCTGAAAGAGCTGATGGAAGAGCGTGAAGGTGTGAAACACCTCGTAGGCTAAGGTCCGCAGAACTGGCAAGTGACGCAGGACATCGACAGATGTCCGGTCACTTGCTTTGAATTTCATCGCCCCATCTGATTCACTCGACACATGCACCCTTCCGAGGTCTTATTCCAAGGCAAACGCCAACCAGTGGCTATCCCGGTATGCGATCACTACGCAGGCTCCGAAAAGCTGATCCGCAAGTCGATTGCCCTGCAACAAGAACTTGGTCCTGTATTTGACATCACGCTCGATTGCGAAGACGGCGCCAGCGCCGGCAACGAAGAAGCGCACGCGCGACTGGTCGCGTCCATCATCGGCAGTGATGACAACCGTTTCAACCGCCTCGGCGCGCGCGTTCATGACATCAGCAGTGAGTGGTTCGAGAAGGACGTCGCCATCATTGCCGAGCAGGCACAACGCCTCGCCTATCTCGTCATACCCAAGCCGGAAGGCATCGCCGACGTCAAGAAAGCACTCGACATCATCAATCGCCACGCTAAAAAGGCAGGCCGCAAAGACCTGCCGGTCCACGTATTGATTGAAACCCATGGCGCGCTTGCCGATGCGCATGCCATTGCCGCCCTGCCCCAGGTCGAATGCCTGTCGTTCGGCATCATGGACTTTGTGTCCGCGCACTATGGCGCGGTGCCCGGCAGCGCAATGCGCAGCCCCGGCCAGTTCACGCATCCGCTGGTGGTTCGGGCCAAGCTCGAAATCTCCGCCGCCTGCCATGCACACGGAAAAGTACCTTCCCACAGCGTGACGACCGAAATCAAGGATACCGCCGTGGTTGCCGGCGATGCGCAGCGCGCGGCGTCGGAATTCGGCTATACGAGGATGTGGAGCATCCATCCAAACCAGATCAAGCCGATCCTGAAATCGTTGGCGCCACGCAGCAGCGAAATCAACGAAGCTGTCAGCATCCTGCTGGAGGCACAGAATGTGCAATGGGGTCCGATACAACACAACGGCAGGCTGCATGACCGTGCCAGTTACCGTTACTACTGGACCATACTGCAACGCGCGAAAACGAGCGGACTGCCGATTCCGGAGTCGGCAAGCAATTTACTCTGAACAAAGTACACACCGTGCGAGGGTCCGCCCTTGCACATAGAACAAATGGAGCCACATCATGAAATCATTGTCCGCACTGGCCCTCCTCGCGGCCGCCTTCGCAATCGTAACCGCGCCTGCATCAGCGCAAACCAACGCGCCCGCAGCCAAGGAAACCACTAAAGCCCCCGCAAAGGAGCCTGCAAAGAAGAAGCCCGCACCCAAGAAGGCCGCTGCCGCTGCCGCCCACGAAGATGACCAGGAACCCGACGTCACCGCCGCGGCCACCACTGACTTCAACTGCGACCTTGGTAACAAGCTCACGATTTATCGCAACGCAGAGGATGACAAGCACATTGCACTACGCTGGAAAAAGCGACTGCTGCGCCTGACCCGGGTGTCGACCACGACTGGCGCGAACCGATTCGAGAACGGCAGAAACGGCTGGGTATGGATCGACATCCCGACCAAGGGCATGTTGCTCGATTCGAAAAAAGGCCAGCAGCTGGCCAACGAATGCAAGAGCGCCGAGCAGGTAAAGAGCTAAGGTTAAGAATCAAAAAAGCAACCAAGAAGAAACCATGTTTGACCGGCGCCCGAAAGCGTTCTGCGCAACCGGCTCAAGTCATTTTTATTATTAGTGATTAGTACCTAAGGAGAGGCCATGTCCCGCAACACTCTGAACACGCTGAAGGAATTCAAGATTTCGGATTCCAAAAAAGGCAAGTTCTACTCGCTCCCCGCGCTCGAGAAAAAACTCGGCGTGAACATCTCGCGTTTGCCGGTTTCGATCCGCATCGTTCTTGAATCCGTGCTGCGCAACTGCGACGGCAAAAAGGTGACTGAAGAGCACGTCCGCGAGCTGGCCAACTGGCAGCCGAATGCTCCCCGCACCGAAGAGATCCCATTCGTGGTCGCGCGAGTCGTGTTGCAGGACTTTACCGGCGTGCCCCTGCTGGCCGACCTCGCAGCAATGCGCGGCGTAGCCAACAAGATGGGCATAAAGCCGAAGAACATCGAGCCGCTGGTGCCGGTTGACCTGGTGGTCGACCACTCGGTCCAGGTGGACCACTACCGCGACACCAAGGCGCTCGACCTCAACATGAAACTGGAATTCCAGCGCAACAACGAGCGCTACCAGTTCATGAAATGGGGCA
>JBBWZW010000111.1:0-15325 GCA_039649305.1 Burkholderiales bacterium | reverse complement strand
GCGCAACAAACGACGGGACGGGCGTAGAAACACCTGTTTCGCATCTTCGGAGCCTGCTCCGGCAGTGATGCAACCATTTCTTGTTCACATATGGACTTGACGCCTAGGCCTTCTTCTGTAGCACGCTGATTTTTCCGTCTGCTTCCAGAAAAATGCACTGCACTCGCTCCAGCGAGCAGTCCGCTTCGTGCAGCGCTTGCTGGATCTCGTCTTCGCTAATGCGCACCGCTTTACGAACGCCATGAAAGATCTTGCCGTCGCGCGCCAGCAGAACAGGTGTGCCGTCAAGAACGTCAGCAACTCTACGGCTGCGTGCGGTTACAACGGCAACTAAGATGTTAAGCGTGATCAATGTGGCGGCGACCATCAGGCCGCCTAACAAGGAATCGTCTGAGCCGGTAAGCGAATTGGAGACCGCTTCACTTAGAAGCATCACTACCAACAGGTCAAAGGGCGTAAATTGTCCTACCGTTCTGCGTCCCGAGAAACGGATCATGACAAGAAGGACGCAGTAGACTATAGCACCGCGAACGATGAATTCCCACCAAGGCAATTCCATGTCAAGCATACGCCCTCGCTAAACTCCGTGTGTCAGCTACTTCTATTCACGCCATTCTTATGCTCTCGTCACTGTTAATTAATTTAGACAATACTTCAAGAAAAGGTTTCCGCGCATTGATGCGAGCTTTCCAGCAGCTATGGTGACCGGTTACTACGTCACGTATGAATTTCGCGGCCAAACCCTCACCGATGTAGTGCCACCTTCGCCATTAGAAGCGATCAAGCGCGGCTTACCTTCGACATATCTCCAAATGCGGAACCCCGCGGGAATCCCTTTCCCGATCGGTATCCTTGCCGTCGGCCCTCCCTGCGGGCGGCGCGCTTCGTTGCCATGTCTCCGCCATATCCAGCAGCCACCAGTAGTTAAGTTTGCAATTCCTGAAGCTATATTGAGTTCGTGTCAGAAACGACACTATTTTGAGCTACGGCAATCTACTTCGCGAAATCGAGTGAATTTGCCCTTCTCTTCTGCGGATAGATGGGCGCCCACTGCTTGTAAGCTTTGGGTTGCAGAGTCGGACAATCGCATCTACGTCAAGCCCTCCTTTTTAACCTTCCAGTTACAAGCACCATCGAATTTATTCAACCTATGTACGGACGACTGACTCTAGCCCGAGGTTCTCGTATATGCGAATGCGCCGGGGAGTGGAACGCCACATCGCGTTTTCCCGTCTGTGAGCGAGGGCGCGCGGCACCGCGAGAGGATCGCGTTGCTCCGCATCGCTCCGGCCAAATGGACGGCGAAAAGTAATGGATACCCATTTCGCGCGCGCGCTCGTATTGATCGATCACGAACAAAGTCGCAATTCGCTCTGCGAAAGTTTGAGACGGCATGGTGCAGAGGTAGTTGAGGAGGCAAACCAGATAGACCCGTCTTGCGATATTTGCTTCCTCGACGCCGAATCGCTTGCCCGGTTTGGCGAGCAGATCACGCGCATCAAACAGACGGAGCCAGTCCACATGGCTTGTGTTCTGGTCGGACCTGCAGAGCATAATTCCCGGACCTTCCATCTGCATCATTCATGCGTCGATCAGGTTCTGGACATCCCGTTGTCTGAGGCCGGACTGCAGATTCAGCTCGAAACAGCCATGCGTGCCCGGCGGCGTTCGCATTCGCTCCAGGAAAAACTCTCGCAGGCGACTGAACAGGCACGACTATCCGAGGAGCGTTATCGCATCGTTTCGGAACTGACGTCCGATTACGCCTACAGCTGTGCCCCTGCGCCCGATGGGACTTACGTTTTCGATTGGGTGCCCCATGCCTTCGAAAAGCGAATAGGTTATTCGCGGAACGAACTGAATCGGCAAGGATGGACGTCCTTGATTCACCCCGATGATATGTCGACCTTCCTGGAAGGACGAGAACGGCTTGGGACCGGACTAGTGGATATACGCGAGTTTCGTGTCATCACCAAAGCAGGCGAAGTGCGCTGGGTACTAGATCACGTCATGCCGATAATGGTGGACGGCAAAGTGAGTCGCTTCTATGGCGCCGCACGGGATGTGACCGAACAAAAGGCGACCATCACGGCGCTGCAGATCAGCGAGCACAAGAATGCCGAAATAGCCCGGCTGGTTCCGGTCGCGATTTATCAGACCGATGCTGATGGCGACGTGATCTATGTAAATGAACGCTGGAGCCAATTTACCGGTTTGCCGCGTGAGCGCGCCTACGGAATGGGATGGAAAGATGCTTTGCATCCCGAAGATGTGAGCCGGTTCGACAATTGGCAGAAATTTCTAAACCACGGCGAAACCTTTACCGCCGAGCTTCGATTCCTCAGGCCAGACGGGTCAATAGTTTGGGCCTACACATGGGCTGAGCCACAGCGGGAAGAACATGGTGTACCGGCAGGATATATTGGCACCATCGCTGACGTTACCGAACGCAAGTTGGCGGAACAAGCACTCCGCCAGAGCGAATATCGACTCAGAAGAGTATTGGATACGCTGCCAATTGGCGTGTGGATCCTCGATGATGCGGGCAATATTGTTCACGGCAACAAAGCAGGCTGTGAAATCTGGGGCGCAGCCGGTTATGTCGTTTTTGACAATCTGGCGGAATACAAAGCCCGGTGGCTTAACACCGGTAAGCCGATCGAGGCGGAAGAATGGGCCGTGCTGCGTGCGATTCGCAACGGAGAAACTACGTTGAACGAGGAAGTCGAAATCGACTGTTTTGATGGTTCGCGCAAAATCATTCTGAATTCCGCCGTACCCCTTTGCGACGACCAACAGAGCATTATCGGCGCGATCGCTATCAATCAGGACATCGGGGAGCGAAAAAAGGCGGAAGACACATTGCGCACGCATGCGGAAATTCTGGCCAACATGGCCGAAGGCGTCATCGTCACTGACGAAAGCGGCGTCATTTTCTATGCCAACACGGCGATGGAACGCATCTACGGCTATTCCGCCGGAGAGCTGCTGGGAATGTTCGCCTGGGAGCTGAAGGCGACTGCAAAGGAAGAAGCCCAGGACCTGACAGAGCAAATAATCGCGATCCTCAAAGCACACGGGTACTGGAACGGCGAATTCGCGTCACGCCGGAAAAGCGGCGATGTGTTCACAATGGCCGCGCGTATAAGCCGCATAGAAATCGCCGGGAAACCTTACATTGTCAGCGTCGAGCAGGACGTTACCGAGTTAAAGAAGGCTGCGGAGATCCGACTCCGCCTGGCGGCGATTGTCCAATCCTCGGACGATGCGATTATGGCGCAGTCGTTGAATGGCACGATCACAAGCTGGAACCCGGCGGCGGAAGCCATGTACGGATACACCAGCGATGAAATATGCGGCAAGTCGGTTTCTACGCTAATGCCGGACGGCCTTAAAGACGATTACGCAGATATCATGGACTTCCTGTCCAAGGGACAAGGCTTGAAAAACCTTGAAACCAAACGCATCCGCAAGGATGGCAGCGAAATTGACGTCAGTCTTACCCTCTCACCGATCAGGGACACCGAAGGACAGGTAATCGGTGCCGCTAAAATTGCACGGGACATCACCGATAAGAGGAAGGCCGAAGAGAACCTTCGACTGTGGGAGCGCGCGATCGATGCCACGAGTAACGGCATCGTGATTGTTGACGTGGAACAACCCGGCTTCCCCGCCGTCTATGCCAACCCGGCATTCGAGCGGATCACCGGTTATTCCATCGATGAAGTATTGGGAAGGAACCCGGAATTTCTGCTCGGCCTGGATACCGACCAGTCGGTTTGGCAGGAAATCGAGGCGGCATTGCGGGAGCGCCGGGAAAAACGCGTCGTCTTGCGCAATTACCGCAAGGACGGCCAGTTGTTCTGGAATGAACTGTCGGTCGCACCAGTCATCTCCGCCTCGGGCCGCGTGACGCATTTCGTTGCTGTGCAAAACGACATCACCGAGCGCAAACGTTACGAGGCACAGCTAGAGTACCAGGCGACCCACGACTCTCTCACCAGGCTACCCAACCGGCCTCTGCTCGAGGACCGGCTGAAGCAAGCGATCGTCCACGCATGCCGTGACAACGAGATGGCAGCCGTCCTTTTCATCGACCTCGATCGGTTCAAGCTCGTCAACGACAGTCTTGGCCATGAGGCGGGCGACGAACTGCTGTGCCTGATCTCGCAAAGGCTGCAGGAGATCTTTCGTGCGGGCGACACGGTAGCGCGGCAAGGCGGGGACGAATTCGTCGCGGTGATGGAACGTATCGCTAGTGAGCAAGACGCCGAGGCGTTGGTACGCCGGCTCATGCAAACGTTGGCTGAACCGTTCCGCATTGCCGAGCGCGAAGTCTACGTAAGCTGCAGCGTGGGTATCGCGCTTTACCCGAAAGACGGGACCGCCGCCGCCGATTTGCTTAAAAACGCCGATGCCGCCATGTACCGCGCGAAGGAACTCGGGCGCTGCAATTTCCAGTTCTATACGCCCATGATGAACGAACGCGTCCGTGAGCGCCTGGAAATCGAAACCGCCCTGCGCAACGCGCTTGATCGCGCCGAATTTGTGCTTCACTACCAACCACAACTTGATCTGGGCACGGGCGCCGTCGTAGGGATGGAGGCACTGATCCGCTGGGAACACCCGACGCTGGGCATGGTCCCGCCAAGCCGCTTCATTGGGCTGGCCGAGGAGACAGGCCTCATCGTCCCGATCGGGACCTGGGTACTCCGTACTGCGTGTGCGCAGACCAAAGCTTGGCAGAGCGCAGGTTTCCAGGACGTGCGCATCGCAGTAAATCTGTCGGCGCGCCAGTTCGCCCAGCCCGATCTTGTCAGCTCGATCACGACCATCCTTGAAGAAACCGGGCTTGCCGCCAACTTTCTCGACATCGAACTCACGGAAAGCCTCGTGATGACCGATGTCGAACGAGCCGTTCGCGTCTTGAATGAGCTCAGGGCATTAGGCGTTCAATTGTCTATTGATGACTTCGGTACCGGCTACTCAAGCCTCTCCTACCTCAAGCGCTTCCCGATCGATGTCCTGAAGATCGATCGGTCGTTCGTGCAAGAGATAACAGTGCACGCAAACGAATCACCGATATCGGATGCGATCATTTCAATGGCACATAGCTTGGGGATCCGGGTAATTGCGGAAGGGGTCGAGACTGAAGCCCAATGCGAATTCCTTTCCCGCAGCATGTGCGACGAAATGCAGGGACACCTGTTTGCCGAAGCACTTCCGGCAAGCGGGGTCGAAACGCTGTTGTTTGAACGCAGGCGGTTGCCGGAGCATTTGTTGCGTAGGCACAGACCGCCCCGCACGCTGCTTTTGGTCGATGACGAGCCAAATATTCTTTCGGCATTAAAGCGCCTGATGCGACGGGATAACTACACCATTCTCACGGCAAGCAGCGGCAAGGAAGGCCTCGATCTGCTTGCGCAAAACCAGGTCGACGTCATCGTCTCGGACCAACGCATGCCTGGCATGACGGGCGTCGAGTTCCTGCGCACGGTGTAGAACCTGTATCCGGAGACGGTACGCATTGTGTTGTCCGGTTTTACCGAATTGCAATCCGTCACCGATGCCGTCAACGAAGGCGCAATCTACAAGTTCCTGACGAAGCCATGGGACGACGCACAATTACGGGAGCATATCGGTGAAGCGTTCCAGAACAAGGGAATGGGGGACGAGAATCGACGGCTGAATCTGGAAGTCCGCTCCGCTAACCAGAAGCTGGCCAAAGCCAATCGTCAACTGGAGGAAGTGCTCAAGCTAAAGCAGCAACAGATCAAACGCGACGAAGTCACGATTGACATCGTGCATGAGGCGCTGCAGCACGTGCCGATACCGGTCATTGGCCTGGATGAGGATCAGGTCGTGGTATTCAACAATGTCGCGGCCCAGGCCTTGTTCAGGGACTTCGGGTCGATTCTCGGCAATGAAGCCGATCAAATCATGCCAGAGATCATGGATGCCCTGCGCAGTGTTGAAGAGGGTGAAAAGTGCCGCGCCGATTTAAACGGCACGCGCTATGAAATCGCTTCGCGTAGCATGGGAAAGGGGACCCAGTCACGCGGCCAGATGATCACTCTCACACGATGGGAGGAGGCATGAACGGCGGTCGCCATCGCGAAGGGCAGCGAGATGCACTGCAGCAGGCATCAGCGTTGGAAGGGCCCTATACCGATGGCTGAATTCGACGAACAACGTAATCGCCTGACAATAAAGATTGTCTTTTATGGGCCGGCTTTATCAGGCAAGACGACCAATTTAACCCGCCTGCACGACTTGCTGGCCCCGGAACTACTTGGCGACATGATGACGCTTGAGACAGAGGGCGACCGCACCTTGTTCTTTGACCTGCTGCCCCTCGGCTTTACTGCGCCGTCGGGTTTACTTGTCAAGTTCAAAGTATTCACCGTGCCTGGGCAGGTTATCCATGACGGCACCCGTAAAGCGTTGTTGTCACGCACCGACGGCGTTATTTTCGTGGCCGACTCCCAGCGGCACCAAGCGACGAACAACGGAGTTTCTTTTGAAAATTTGCTTGCGAATACCGGCATCCTTGGCATCGACCTCAGCACATTGCCCCTGGTCGTGCAGTTCAACAAACGCGACCTTGCCGATATCCTCAGCGAGCAGGAGATCCATGCGCGCTGGTCGGCCGCTCCATGGCCGCTGTTCTTTGCGTCGGCACTCGAGGGTGCAGGCGTGATCCAGACTTTTGTTGCTCTGCTTGACCGCGTTTACGACAGGCTTGACAACCAATACTCGCTGGGTGCGACGCACGGATTGTCGCGCGCGGGCTTTATTACCGCCACGGGAGGCGGATCGTGAGCAGCATGCTTGCGCAGTTTGATCGTGACGTCACGCTGGTCGAGCTGTTGCGCGCGGTGCCGCGCGCCAAACTGGAATCTGCTCTTGCCGGCATCCTTGGCCACGCCTGGCGCCTTGTCGACGCCAGTGGCACGGTAATATTGGGAACCGACATCATCACTGTTGCCGACGCAATTGCGATACCGTTGCGCATCGATATCGAGACGATCGGGCGGCTACAGGCAACTGACGTGGCGCGCAATCGGCTTGAAGCGGCCGCCGCATTGCTGGAGATGATACTCACCAGTTCTTACCGATACCAAATGGCGGCCGATCTGCATCTTGAAGCGGTGAATGCCGACTATGAAGCGCTGCAGAAAAAGCATGTCGCACTCCAGGATTCGGAAGCACGCTATCGTCAACTCTCCGAGCAGCTCGACCAGCGCGTGAAGGAGCAGGTTGAAGTGATCGATCGCGCGCAACGCTTGCTCTATCAAGCGGAGAAAATGGCGTCGATCGGCACGCTCTCCGCAGGCATGGCACATGAAATCAATAATCCGATTGGCTTCATCCGCAGCAATCTGACCACCGCGTCCGCCTATATCGATAAGGTGCAAAAAGCGCTCGATGCGTTTCGCGCGGGTGACATGAATTTCGCTGGCTCACTATGGCGCACGCTTGACATGGATTTTGTATTGGAAGATTTTCCCGGACTGCTCGCCGAGTCGACTTCCGGCGCGGATCGCATCGCACGCATCGTGGCGAATCTCAAGGCCTATGCAAGTATTGACAGCTTATCTGCCATCGGCGCGGTCAATGTCAATGATGCGGTGCACGCGGCAGTGGGCATCGTCACTGACCAATTGCCGGTGAATGTTGCGATCGAACTGGACCTGCAGCCGCTACCCGATGTCGTCTGCGACCAAAGCCGCCTGAATCAGGTATTGTTCGCACTGATTCAGAATGCGCGCCAGGCGATCAGCCAAGACGGCGGCGCGATCCGCATCGCCAGCCGGGCTGCCGGCGATGAAATCCGTGTCGCGGTCAGCGACAATGGCTGCGGCATCGAACACGAACTCATTGGCCGCATTTTCGATCCGTTTTTTACCACTCACGATGTAGGCAAGGGCATGGGCCTCGGCCTGACCGTCAGCCGCGATATCGTTGCCGCATACGGCGGGCGCATCGAAGTCGAGACGGTGGTTGCGGAGGGAAGCACTTTCACCGTATACCTGCCGGTCGAGCAGGGTGCAAAGGGCGCCGGAGACACCGGTCTTGCCGGAGGCGCGGCATGAGTTATGCCCATTTCTTTACCGGCGATCCGGCACCTGCGGCCGGCGAACAGCCGGAACGTTCCCGATACCGGATATTGTTGGTCGACGACGAACCCAATGTATTGTCGGCATTGCGGCGCGTCTTCCGGCAGGAAAATTATGACGTCGTCTGCATTCAGGATCCGAAGGAAGCCCTAACGCGGCTTGGAAGCGAACACTTTCAGCTGATCATCTGCGACTACATGATGCCCGGGCTGAACGGCGGCGATTTGCTGAAGCATGCGCGTTCGCTTCAACCCGACATGATTCGAATCATGCTGACCGGACATGCCGACGTCAACGCCGTGGTCGGCGCCATGAAAAGTGGCGCAGTCTACAAGTTCATCCTCAAGCCCTGGAATGACGACGACCTGCGCGTGACCGTCGGGCTAGCACTTGAGCAGCATGAACTCAAACAGAAGAACAGCGCGTTAACAAAAGAAAATCAGTCCAGGAAGACTGAGATTGAACAGCTGGCGAAGTTTGGAGTTTCCAACCGTAGTCAACTGGCCGTCATGCTCAACAAACGTGGTGTCCTCAATGTTCAGCAGGTACAGGACTTGATGCGGAGCCAGCAGCAACACCAGCGCAAAGAGCCGATGATCAAGCTTATCGTGGAGCGCGGCTGGATCGCCGAAAAGGCGATTCATGACCTGTTGGCCAAGGAATTGATGGTTCAGCAAGTCACGCTGAACGAGTTCACCATCGATTTCGCGGTGGCGGCACTGGTGCCGGCCTCGCTCTGCCAGCGCCAGTTGATCATGCCCCTCAAGGTCGAAGGCAAGCGACTGACACTGGCAATGGCTGACCCGCTCGACGCCGGATTGATGGACGACTTGCGATTTGTAACAGGCCTGGAACTCGTGCCCGTATTGGCATCGATGGCATCGATCCAGGCCAAGATCACCGAAGTCTATAAAACCGATGCCACCGACATTACGGACCTTGAAGCGAGCTTTGGCTCGCCCGACCCCTATGAGGGAATCGAAATCGTCATTGAAGACGATAACGATTCGCAATCGATCGAGGAGCTGTTACATGGCTCGGACGAGCCTCCCGCCATTCGTCTGGTCAACTCAATTCTGCTGGAAGCGATCCGGCTCGGCGCGTCGGATATCCATATCCAGCCACGGGCAAAAAATGTCATGGTGCGGCTGCGCATCGACGGCGTGTTGATCGACAAAATCCAGATTCCACACGCGATGCACCAATCCATCGTCTCGCGCATCAAGGTGATGGCGGAACTCGATATTTCGGAACGTCGGCGTCCCCAAGACGGCCGTCTTGCCGTGAAGACCCCGAAACGCGTGGTCGACCTCCGAGTCTCGACGCTGCCAACAGTCAACGGCGAGAAAATCGTGATGCGGATCCTTGACCGGAATTCTGCCGTGCTGAGCCTCAATGCGCTTGGATTCGGGGCTGCCGACCTCGCGAAAATTCGTCACGCCAGCGATAAGCCGCAAGGGATCGTGCTGGCAACGGGGCCCACCGGTAGCGGGAAAACGACGACGCTCTATAGCTTGTTGCAAGGCAATGCGACGCCGGACAAGAACTACATCACGATCGAGGATCCGGTTGAATACTATCTCGACGCCGCTGGCCAAGTCCTCGTGCGCGAGAAGATCGGCTTGACCTTTCCATCGATTCTGCGCGCCATCTTGCGACAAGACCCGGACGTGCTCCTGATTGGCGAGATCCGTGACATCGAAACTGCCGAGGTGGCGTTTCACGCGGCACTCACCGGCCATCAGGTGTTTTCTACACTGCACACGAACTCCGCCCTCGCCACGATTTCTCGGCTGTTTGACCTGGGACTCAAACCGTTCGTGGTCGCAACGGCGCTCGAGGCGATCATTGCGCAGCGGCTGGTGCGCAATATTTGCAGTCACTGCCGCACCGAGGCGGTGCCTGACGCCACGTTGCTCCATCGTTTGGGCGGACGTTTTTCGGCCGGGATGGCAGTTACCTATAAGGGATCCGGTTGCCAGGCGTGCTATCAAACGGGGTACAAAGGTAGGATCGGGCTGTACGAAGTACTCGCGTTCGACGGCCACCTGCGCCACCTGGTTGCGTCTCAAGCCGCGATTACCGAAATTACGCAATATGCGCATGATCGCGGGTTTGCAACGTTGCGCGATGATGCTTTCGAAAAAACCAAATCCGGCCTGACTACGCTTGAAGAAGTCTTTCGGGTATTGGGTCCTGAATGAACGCGACCATGCGAAGGCACGAATGCCGAATAAATTGAATGTAAGCCTTCTTGGGAATGATGGCGTGCGGTGTGCCGCATCAGCGAATGAGGTTCTCGAGCGCCGGACGGTTGCCGGCAGCGGGGGTCGGGGTACCGGATCGCGCAGCCTCGCGGCGCCGGCCGACCGAGGGTCACGCCATGATTAGTCGAAGAAAGCTATTGAAGCTGGATGACGTGGAAGCAGGAATGATTCTGTCGCAAGCGATACTGGACAGTCATGGCGCGGTGCTTTTGCCGGCTGCCAGCGCTTTAACAGACACCACGATCAAAGCGCTGCGTCGGCGTGAGATTGACTCAGTGTACGTGGTCAACGAAGCACTCAGCGAGGCCGACTTAACGGCGGAACGCGAGCGAGTGCAACAACGCTTGGCCCGACTATTCAGAAAGTCGGGATCCGACCGTGCGGCCCGTGTCCTGCTGCAACGCATAACCGCCTATCGATTGGGCGAACTGGAATGACCACACTCTCCCTAGCCGATGTCATTAAAAGCGTTCGCGACTTGCCATCGCTTCCAGCGGTCGTCGCCGAGCTGATGACCAGCTTCGATCAGGCGGACGCGAGTATTGATCTATTGGCTGATAAAGTCTCGCGCGACCAGGCGCTGACGGCCAAGACCTTGCGCATTGCAAATTCTTCGTTTTATGGCTTGCCGCGCAAGGTAACGACGATCCAACAGGCCATCATCATTTTAGGCATGGATTCCATACGGACACTCATTACAGCTGCTGCGGTGACTGACAAATTTGCGTCATCGCAGCACGCGGCCTTCGACTTCAAGGTTTTCTGGCGCCATTCCGTCAGCACCGCGCTTTGCGCCAAGCTGCTGGCACGCGAAGCCAAACTCAACCAGGATGCCGCGTTCATTACGGGTTTATTGCATGACATCGGCAAGCTGGTGTTAGTGACAAGTTTCCCCGATCAGTATTCCCAAGCCATTGCCTACCGGCGCACGCACGACTGTTACATGCTGGAAGCCGAACGCAAGGTGCTCGGCGTGGACCACATTGTTGCCGGCCTCGCATTGGCAGAGCATTGGAAATTCCCGGTGATCATCCAACGGGCGATCGGCAGCCATCATGCACCAAAAATTCAGGATCACGGGGATATCCCGGGTCTTGTCCACGTAGCGGATGCAATCGCCCACGCACTTGACCTTAGCCGCCTGGAAGACGATCTGGTGCCTCCCATGAGCGAGAGTGCATGGAACAGTTTCAACGTTTCACCCGACGCGATCCAGGCTCTGTTTCGTGGAACAGAATCGGAATTCGAGGAAGCGTGCCAGATTTTTACCATATGACCGAACCAACCGAATCACGAACGATGAACACAACGCCGCCGGTTTCACAACAAAAGAATGATCCTATGGACGCCACGCGCCTCGACGAGCTCGAAGAACTGGTGGCACAGCGTACCTCGCAACTCGCCCAGGCGAACGGCCGTCTGGAAGACGACATTCGCAAGCGAGAAACGGCAGAAGCCGAGCTGTTGCGCCGCAATACGGAACTGACCGAACTGAACGCGAAGCTCTCCATGGCACAGGAGCAATTGGTGCAATCGGAAAAACTTGCATCAATCGGGCAACTCGCTGCTGGCGTCGCCCATGAGATCAATAACCCGATCGGCTACATATTTTCCAATTTCGGAACACTGGAAAATTACATGGCGAATCTGTTCGAGATGCTAAATGTCTATGAGGAGGCGGAATCGAGCATCTGTTCGCCGGCGGTGGTTCAGCATGTGAGAACGGTGCGCGAACGTATAGAACTCGATTTCCTGAAGGAAGACATCGCGGCACTGATGTCCGAATCAAAGGAAGGGATCGTCAGGGTACGCAAGATCGTGCAGGACTTAAAGGATTTTTCACGTGTAGACGCCCATCAGGAATGGCAATGGGTGAATATCCACCAAGGCATCGACTCGACGCTCAATATAGTGGCGAACGAAGTCAAATACAAAGCCGATGTGATCAAAGAGTACGGCGATATACCGGAAGTGGAGTGCCTGCCGACGCAGATCAACCAAGTTGTAATGAACATCGTGGTCAATGCGGCACATGCCATGCAGGCTCAGCACGGGAAAATTACGATTCGTACCGGCAGCGACGGCGACAACATCTGGATCGAAATTGCCGATAACGGGGCTGGCATACCGAAGGAAATCCTGTCACGCATCTTTGACCCGTTCTTTACCACGAAGCCAATCGGCAGTGGTACGGGGCTCGGACTATCGCTTTCCTACGGCATCATACAAAAACATAATGGGGGCATCCAGGTCTGCAGCGAACCCAATGTCGGCACCACCTTCCGCATTACATTGCCGATTCAACACACACACACGGCAAACGTGATAACGGATCAGCTCGGGTGATCGGGTGATCGGGTACGCGCCATGGTCGCCCACAGCGATCGCGGGCAGTCCTTCGCCATCGCGGTCGGCAGCGACGTGCCGGCGCCATCCAGCAATATGTTTTCAAATACGCTGTCGTCTACTCCATATTCAACTGGAGAGCGACCAGCATTTGGCGAGCCAAGCGGAATGACAACTGACATCACACATAAAAACGGTAACGATGCGGGGCACTTAGCGGCGTCACCGGGTACTTTGCTATTCGTTGACGATGAACCGAATATCCTCTCATCACTGCGGCGCCTGTTCCGGCCGCTTGGTTACCGCGTGCTCACGGCGGAGAGCGGCGCACAAGGCCTCGGTTTACTTGCGGCAGAGCGGATCGACCTGGTGATCTCCGACATGCGGATGCCGGAGATGAGCGGCGCCCAGTTTCTTGAGCAGGTCCGCATGAGGTCACCTGATACCGTGCGCATTCTCCTGACCGGTTATGCAGATGTCGGGGCCATCGTTGAAGCGATTAACAAAGGACAGATCTATCGTTACGTCGCCAAGCCTTGGGAAGACAACGATATCGTGATCGGCGTTCGGCACGCGCTGGAGCGGCTGCAGCTCGAGCGGGAAAAGGGGCGGCTGGAAGCGCTTACTCGGCAACAAAACGAAGAACTGAAAGCGCTCAATGCGACACTTGAGGACAAGGTCAGCGCGCGCACGGAGGAATTGCGACAGGCAATGACCCACGTCGAACAGGCGCATGACAAGCTGAAAAAGAGTTTCATCACGTCGATTCAAGTGTTTTCGAACCTCATCGAAATGCGCGAGTCGAGTTTTGCCGGGCATTCGAGGCGCGTGGCCGACCTGGCGCGGACTGTCGCTCAGAAAATGGAACTACCTGACAGCGACGTGCAAGACGTTTTTCTCGCTGCGCTGTTGCATGATATCGGCAAGATCGGCTTGAGCGACAAGCTTTTGAGCCGTCCATCGTTAACGTTGGCGGGACAGGACCGGGCCGACTTTGCCAAACACGCGATCAATGGCGAGGTGAGTTTAATGGCGCTAGATCATCTGCACGACGCCGCAAAGCTGATTAGAAGCCATCATGAGCGTTTCGACGGGCTTGGCTATCCGGACGGACTGAAGGGCATGGCGATTCCGCTTGGCGCCCGCATCCTGGCCGCGGTCAATGATTACGATGCAGCCCAGATCGGGACACTAGTCGACAAACAGCTTAGCCCAAACGAGGCTCTCTCCATGTTGAGTGCGAATAGAGAGAGACGTTACGACCCAACGGTCGTCGATGCGCTGGCCGAACTGGTAGCCGCTCCGAGGATGAAAGTAAGAAGAAAGCCGGAGGTTCAGATCATTTCGAACGAGTTGAAACCGGGCATGATCCTGGCACGCGATTTATACAATGCGGACACAATGCTGCTCCTGCCTAAAAACTGCGTGCTCGATGATCGTTACATAGACAAAATCCGTGAATTCGAGCGAGCCAACGAGCGCCCGCTTGCAGTTTTCATCTTGACCAGGGAGGAGTAATCCAAATGCAACATCGCGATATGCCGACCTCGCTTTTTTCAACCGCTCCTCGTGTCCGTTGTCGGGATGTGACTTTTTGCCCTGTCCCGGGGCATGGCCGCCGGTGGGCGGTTGCACCCGTTGCTACGCCCACTGCGGCGACACAAGAAGGTGCCACACCCGTTGGGGATGACGTTGATCGGGAGTGCTTCGAGTGATGAGACGCGTTCTTTTGTTGGATGACGAAATCAACGTGCTGCACGCGCTGCAGAGATCACTGCGCCAGTGTTTTTCCGGGGTTGATCTTCGGCCTGAGATTTTCACCGATCCTGAGCAAGCATTGCTGCGAAGCGCCGAGGTTAGCTTCGATGTGGTCGTCTCGGATTACCGAATGCCGACCATGAACGGCGTCGAATTCTTGAAGACGATCAAGGGCGTGCAACCTGAGGCGGTGCGCATGATACTGAGTGCGTCTACAGAATTCGAGACGGTTCTGGATGCAATCAATCGCGCCGAAGTATTCCGCTATATCGCTAAGCCTTGGGTGGCATCGGAGCTCAAGCAGGCATTCGAACTGGCGTTTGCGCGGTGGGACACGACTGCTGAAGATCGGCGGCTCGCCGACGAATTACGCGCGAAGGCGGGTGAAATGACTGCCCAGGAACTGGAGGCGAAGCGCCTCGAAGCGGAAGAGCCGGGGATCACGAAAGTTCGGTGGGGCCCTGATGGGTCCGTGCTTCTTGATTAAACAAGCGCCGGTGCCATTGGGGGCGTGTGCCGAGTTCTCGATCAGGCGCGCTTCGGGTGACTCATGGAACATTGGTCTGAGTTTGAAGCGGAGCTACTTTATCGGTTACTTGCATTTTATATAGTTGGCATATACACTACTTGAGTAACACTGCTTGAGGTCTTCTAGGGAGGTTCGATACTTCTCTCTGGAAGTTAAACGGGAAGTCGGTGCATTCAACTGGTTGAATAATTCCGACGCTGCCCCCGCAACGGTAAACGAGTAATCGCTTCGCAATATGCCACTGTGCAAAGCACGGGAAGGCGCGAATCTGATGGTGCCTGACACGATAGGTACCGACTCGTGAG
>JBBWZW010000106.1:0-53452 GCA_039649305.1 Burkholderiales bacterium | reverse complement strand
TTCTGGTGGTTGGTAAGGACGGCAGCGTATTTGCCGGCAATCCGGCGGTCGAACGCATGCTCGGCTTGTCGGTGCCGTATGGCCAGCCGCGCTTCGGGCTGACCGACCTGCCATCCCTGGGTCCGATTGCGGATGGATTCTTCAGCTGGACCGCGCGGTCCGCCGACGAGGCATCGACGGAATCCGGGTCGACCACGTTCGTGATCGTCAAGCCCGGAGACGATATCGTGGCGTTACAGGGGACGACGGTCAGCCGCGAGTTGCGCCGTGAGTCGGTCGCGCACCTGAAACTGCGCTTCAAGACGGTCGAGAGTGCCGGGTTGAGCGAGGAGCGGGCGGTTATTTTCCTGCAGGACGTCACCGAAATCGAGAACCAGGCGCAGCAACTGAAGCTGGCGTCGATGGGCCGGCTGACCGCGAGCATCGCGCATGAAGTGCGCAATCCCCTGTCCGCCATTTCGCATGCCGCCTCCCTGCTGGCGGAAGACATCGCCAACCCGGTGCACTCCCGCCTGTTGACCATCATAGGGGACAATGTAACGCGGCTTAACCGGATGATTGAGGATATCCTCAGGTTGTCGCGCAAGGCGCAGTCGTCGAAAGAGCCCCTCGAGTTGGCGCCGTTTTTTGCCGAGTTGCTGGCCGAGTTCCACGAGTCGCATGCCCTGGGCCCGGACTATATCGAGGCCGGTGATATGGCGTCGTTCCGGGTGAGGTTCGATCCGCTGCATCTGCGCGAAGTCGTTGTGAACTTGCTATCGAATGCGTTGCGCTATGCAAGCGGCCGCATCGGTAGCATTCGCATGCACCTGTTGCTCGATACAGGCGGACGCCTGGAACTTCATGTGCAGGATGACGGCCCGCCGATCACGCCGGCGGTCCGTGCGCATTTGTTCGAGCCGTTTTATACGACATCCAGCAAAGGCACCGGACTGGGGCTCTACGTCGCCCGCGAATTGTGTTTGAATAACGGGGCGATGCTCGACTACGAATATCGTCTCGACGCTTTGCATGAAGTGCCGGGTGAGCCGAGAGGCAGGTTCGTGATTACATTTGCGGCGCCAGAATGGGTTTGATCCCGGGGCGCCTGGCTGAAACAACGAGATTAACAGTATGACTTCACCCCGTATCCTGGTTGTTGATGATGAAGCCGATCTGCGCGAGCTGCTGGAAATTACGCTCGTCAAAATGGGACTGGATGTTGACAGTGCCGCAAGTCTTGAAGCGGCACGCAAGCATCTGGCGCAGGCCGAATACGCATTGGTGTTGACCGATATGCGGCTGCCTGATGGCTTGGGCATCGACCTGGTCAGGGAGATCTCGGCCGGTTACAAGAACACCCCGGTCGCGGTGATCACTGCTTTCGGCAGCGCCGACAACGCGGTCGCCGCGCTTAAGGCAGGTGCCTTCGATTATCTTTCCAAGCCGGTGGGCCTCGATGAACTTCGCCTGCTGGTGCAGTCGGCACTGCGCACCAAGGCCGTGGCCGGGACGGTTCCCGCCGGCGGGCAGTCGGCTGTGCTTGCGTCGCGCCTGATGGGGCAATCCGCCATCATGCAGGACCTGCGCGCGCAGATCGCGCGCTTGGCCCGAAGCATGGCACCGGTCGCGATTGCCGGCGAGTCCGGCAGCGGCAAGGAACTCGCCGCGCGCGACATCCATGCGCATGGCGCGCGCGCCGACAAGCCTTTCGTCGCTGTGAATTGCGGCGCCATCCCCGAAGCGCTGATGGAAGCTGAATTCTTCGGTTATCGCAAAGGCGCGTTCACCGGCGCCACGGATGATCGCGACGGATTCTTCCAGGCCGCAAACGGCGGCACACTGATGCTGGACGAGGTTGCCGACCTGCCGCTACCCATGCAAGTGAAGTTGCTGCGTGCAATCCAGGAGCGCAGGGTGCGCAAAGTTGGCGCCACCGTCGAAGAACCGGTGGACGTCCGCCTGATCAGTGCCACGCATCAGAACCTGGCCGAGTGGGTCGAAAAAGGGAAGTTCCGCCAGGATTTATATTACCGGTTGAATGTAATCGAATTGCGCCTGCCGCCATTGCGGGAACGCCTGGATGACATCGGCCTGCTGGCCGAGGCGATACTGCAGCGGCTCGCATCGCCGGGAACACGTGCGACTCTCTCCGCCGGCGCGTTGCATGCATTGCGCTCCTATGCTTTTCCGGGCAATGTGCGCGAGCTCGAAAACATACTGGAACGCGCGCTGGCATTCGCCAATGACGGCGTGATCGAGGTTGCCGACCTGGCGCTGAGACCTGTTGGGGCGCCGGGCGATCCCGGCCGTCCGGCGCATGAGGCTACAAGCCCCGCCAGCGCAGAAATGCCGGTTGCGCAAACTCCGGTGCCGGCACCTGCGCCACAGCCTTCCCTCTCCGACAAGGCGTCGCCCAGTGCGCTGCCTGGCCATCTCGACAATGTTGAGCGCGAAATCATCCGGCAGGCGCTGGCAAGGGCGGGTTTCGACCGGGGCCAGGCGGCGGAACTGCTGGGCATCAGCGCACGCCAGCTGCGTTACCGCATGCAACGACTCTCCATCCTGGAACCGGAATGATTGGGGGGCGAGTGAGTCGATTCCCTGTAGGCGATGATGGGTGGTGCGGCAATGTGCTGCGTGAGACGTCGCCAAACTCCGATGTGCGCGCCGCGGGTACGAACATCGACCTGCTCGTCATCCACAATATCAGCCTGCCTCCCGGCCGGTTTGGCGGTTCGTATATTGCCGATCTGTTTGGCAACCGGCTCGATTGCGAGGCCCACCCTTATTTCGACCAGTTGCGCAATTTGCGCGTCTCCGCCCATTTCCTGATCCGGCGCGACGGCGTCGTGATGCAGTTCGTGTCGGCCAATGACCGCGCATGGCATGCCGGCCTCTCCACGTTTTGCGGTCGCGAACGATGCAATGATTTTTCAATCGGCATCGAGCTTGAAGGCACCGACTTCGCAGCCTTCGAAGCGATTCAATATGACAGGTTGGTCGAGCTCACCCATGCGCTGCAAGCGCGCTATCCACTCACCGATGTGGCCGGACATGAGCACATTGCGCCCGGACGCAAAACCGACCCTGGTCCGCACTTCGACTGGGCACGTTACCAGAAGTCTTTGCAACATCCGCAGACCGCTGCCCAGCCCTCACGCCCACTGCGCTTTCCCTCCATCGCTTGAAAAAGTCAATCACTCAGGCATCACTTTTGTTCAAAAAAAATATTGCGTACTCGTCAGCGCGGTACTAGAATTAGTGCAAATCGCGCCACTAACCACTATATCTAGTGTGCGGTTCACCAGATGGAGCTGTTCGGGAAGTAACCACATTGCGGCAAATCTGCCGCGTGTCGGCTGATATTGCGAACAGCTCGTCCTTTTGAAATGAACAGTGCGGCGTATTGCTCAGGGCGGGCAGCGACGATCACGTAAGCGCAAGCACAATGTGGATGTCTGCGTGAACTCCGGTGAAATCCGGGGTTCTGATCAACAACCAGATTAAAACAGCTGCAATGCTGTCAACAACACGGTCCCAGGAGGCTAGATGCACTCTACTCAAGAAATTTCTGTCAAATCCACCAACGAATTCGGTCTGGTCCCTGCGTCGAATGGCGCCTCCTCAACCGCAGCAACTTTATCGGCCGGTCTCGGCGACTACAAGATCATCCGCCGCAACGGCGGGGTAGTCGGATTCGAGCCATCCAAGATTTCGATCGCGGTCACCAAAGCCTTCCTCGCAGTGAACGGCGGACAGGGCGCAGCGTCCGCCCGCGTACGCGAACTGGTTGAACAGTTGACCTCCAGCGTCGTGTCGGCATTGGTGCGTCGTCAACCGGGCGGCGGCACGTTCCATATCGAAGATATCCAGGACCAGGTTGAACTGGCATTGATGCGCTCGGGCGAGCACGATGTCGCGCGCGCCTATGTGCTGTATCGCGCCAAGCGCATGGAAGAGCGTGCGCAACAGCAATCGAAGACCGCTCCCGATGCGCCGCAATTGCATGTCACCGAAAACGGCCAGCGCCGGCTGCTCGACCTGAACCAGGTGCGCAATCTGATCGCTTCCGCCTGTATCGGGCTGGAAAAGCATGTGGATGCCGACGCCATCCTGGCTGAAACCGTAAAGAATCTGTACGACGGTGTGCCGGTCGAGGAACTGCACAAGTCCGAAATCCTGGCTGCCCGCGCGCTGATGGAGAAAGACCCGGCGTACGGCAGAGTGACCGCGCGCCTGTTGATGCACACGATCCGCAAGGAAGTGTTCGGCGAGGAAGTTTTGCAAGCCGACGCGCAGGCCCACTATATTGACTACTTTCCGAAATTTATCAAGAAGGGCATCGAGGCTGAACTGCTCGATTCCAAGCTCGCGCAATTCGACCTGAAAAAACTGGCTGAAGCGCTGACGGCGGATCGCGACCTGCAATTCGGCTACCTCGGCCTGCAGACGCTGTATGACCGCTACTTCCTGCACATTGAGGGTACCCGCATTGAAATGCCGCAGGCATTCTATATGCGCGTGGCGATGGGCCTGGCCCTGAATGAAATCAACCGCGAAGAGCGCGCAATCGAGTTCTACAACCTGTTGTCGTCCTTCGATTTCATGAGCTCGACGCCGACCCTGTTCAACTCCGGCACCCTGCGTTCCCAACTGTCGTCCTGCTACCTGACGACCGTGGCCGACGATCTGGACGGCATTTACGAAGCGATCAAGGAAAACGCGCTGCTGGCCAAATACGCCGGCGGCCTGGGCAACGACTGGACCCCGGTCCGCTCGCTCGGCGCGCATATCAAAGGCACCAACGGCAAATCGCAGGGCGTGGTTCCGTTCCTGAAAGTGGTGAATGACACTGCCGTCGCTGTTAACCAGGGCGGCAAACGCAAGGGCGCAGTCTGTGCCTACCTGGAAACCTGGCACATGGATATCGAGGAATTCCTCGACCTGCGCAAGAATACCGGCGACGACCGCCGCCGCACGCATGACATGAACACCGCGAACTGGATTCCGGACATGTTCATGAAGCGCGTGATGGAAAAAGGCGAGTGGACCCTGTTCTCGCCGTCCGATGCTCCGGACCTGCATGACAAGTACGGCCGCGCGTTTGAAGAAGCGTACCTCGGCTATGAAGCGAAGGCCGCCCGCGGCGAACTGAAGCTGTTCAAAAAGGTGCAGGCGCTCGACTTGTGGCGCAAGATGCTGTCGATGCTGTTCGAAACCGGCCACCCATGGATCACATTCAAGGATCCGTGCAACATCCGTTCGCCGCAACAGCACGTCGGCGTCGTCCACAGCTCCAACCTGTGCACCGAGATCACGCTGAACACCAACGAATCCGAAATCGCGGTCTGCAACCTCGGATCGGTCAACATGCCGGCCCATATGAAAGACGGCAAGCTGGACCACGTCAAGCTGCAAAAGACAATCCGTACGGCAATGCGCATGCTCGATAACGTTATCGACATCAATTACTACGCGGTCAAGAAAGCACGCGATTCCAACCTGCGCCACCGTCCGGTCGGCATGGGCATCATGGGATTCCAGGACTGCCTGCACATGATGCGCGTACCGTATGCGTCGATGGATGCGGTGGAATTCGCCGACCGTTCGATGGAAGCCGTCTGCTATTACGCCTACTGGGCGTCGTCCGAACTGGCGGAAGAGCGCGGCCGTTACAGCTCCTACCGCGGTTCGCTATGGGATCGTGGCATCCTGCCGCAGGACTCCCTGAAGCTGCTGGCGAAAGAGCGTGGCGGCTATCTGGAAGTGGATACTTCCGAGTCGATGGACTGGACCGCGCTGCGTGCCCGCATCAAGGAACACGGCATGCGGAACTCGAACTGTGTGGCAATCGCGCCGACCGCGACGATTTCCAACATCATCGACGTCTCGGCATGTATCGAGCCGACTTACCAGAACCTGTATGTGAAGTCGAACTTGTCCGGAGAATTTACGGAGATCAACGCACACCTGGTGCGCGACCTGAAGGCGCGCGGCATGTGGGATGAAGTGATGATCGCCGACCTGAAGTACTTTGACGGCAGCCTGGCCAAGATCGACCGCATTCCGCAAGACCTGCGTGACATCTACGCAACCGCGTTCGAAGTCGAGCCGAAATGGCTGGTGGAAGCCGCATCACGTCGTCAGAAATGGATCGACCAGGCGCAGTCGCTGAACATTTACATGTCCGGCGCTTCCGGCAAGAAGCTCGACGAAACCTACAAGCTGGCCTGGCTGCGTGGTTTGAAGACCACGTATTACCTGCGCACGATCGGCGCCACCCATGCGGAGAAATCGACCACCAAGGCCGGCGCTCTCAACGCAGTATCGGCGGACGGAAGTCAGGGCAACGTCGGCCACGCTGCGCCGGCAGCACCGGTAGCGGCCGCAGCCGATGATTTGGCAGGACCTGCATGCATGATGCGCCCGGGTGATCCCGGCTTTGAAGAGTGCGAAGCTTGCCAGTGAACGTTATCGCGTGTGACATAGCGCAGTAAACATTACTGCGCTTACTTGCAGATAACGTAAGTGCTACTACAATACCCGTAAGGACGATCAAGATATGTTAAGTTGGGACGACGAACAAAAACCTGCCGTAAAACCCGCTCCGGTTTCACATCCGGGGCTGGCATCGGTAACGCCATCATCAGCGCGACCGATGAACACAGGCTTCAGCGATGTGGCATTACATCCGGCCCTGGTCACCAAGCCGGCCGCTACAGGCGAAGTCACTGAACGCCGGGTGAATGCCGCCGACAAGCGCATCATCAACGGCCAGACCGACGTGAACCAGCTGGTCCCGTTCAAATACAAATGGGCCTGGGATAAATACCTGGCCGGCTGCGCCAATCACTGGATGCCGCAAGAGATCAACATGCAGCGCGACATCGAGCTGTGGAAGAACCCGAATGGCCTGACTGAAGACGAGCGCCGCCTGGTCAAGCGTAACCTGGGATTCTTCGTGACCGCCGATTCGTTGGCGGCCAACAATATCGTGCTCGGCACCTACCGCCATATCACGGCGCCGGAATGCCGCCAGTACCTGTTGCGCCAGGCGTTTGAAGAGGCGATCCATACTCATGCCTATCAGTACATCGTCGAATCGCTCGGCCTCGATGAGAGCGAGATCTTCAACGCGTATAACGAAATTGACTCTATCCGCGACAAGGATCAGTTCCTGATCCCGTTCATCGACGTGCTGACCAACCCGAACTTCAAGACCGGCACTGTCGAAGCTGACCAGACATTGCTGCGCTCGCTGATCGTGTTCGCATGCCTGATGGAAGGCCTGTTCTTCTATGTCGGCTTCACGCAGATCCTCGCTCTCGGCCGTCAGAACAAAATGATGGGTGCGGCGGAACAGTATCAATACATCCTGCGCGACGAGTCGATGCACTGCAATTTCGGGATCGATCTGATCAACACGATCAAGATGGAGAACCCGCATCTTTGGACTCCAGAGTTCCGCGAAGAGATCAAAGCGTTGTTTTTACGAGCAGTAGAGTTGGAATATCGCTACGCTGAGGATACAATGCCGCGTGGAGTGCTTGGTTTGAATGCGACGATGTTTAAAGGGTACCTTCGCTTCATCGCAAATCGTCGAGCACAACAGATCGGTCTCGATCCGATGTTCCCGCAGGAAGAAAATCCTTTCCCGTGGATGAGCGAGATGATCGATCTGAAGAAGGAACGTAACTTCTTCGAGACGCGTGTGATCGAATATCAGACCGGTGGCGCGCTGAACTGGGAATAAAACAAGAAGTAGGGACCTCGTATCGAGAATGCGAGGTCCATCCGGTGGTGAGACAGATTGCAGTCGCCAGATCGAAAACGATAAGACGGAATGACGGAAGACTGCAAAATTGAAAGGCTCTAACCAAATTTGATGGACAGTAGACGAAAGAATCGATCTTCTGTGATTCTGCCGCTGAACCTGACTGTGTCGGGCGAGGCGGCTTTTTCCCTGAAAAACCTGTTGGTTTTTCCGAAAGAGTATTCCCACGCCGGCATTGTTGTCGGCGTTTTTTTTGGCTACGGCTGCAGCCGCGCTCATTAAGCGACGCTGCAAGGACCTCCGCCACTGTCGTGTGACAGTGTTTGCGAAAAGAGAGGCGTAGCCAAAAGAGGCTGAAGTGCTGCATCAATGAGGGGATGCAGCAGTTCAGCTGGTGCCAAATTCATTAGCGCAAACAGTAGCTTGCTTGTGCCGATGAATAATCCGCCTGGACCATCGCGATGGGCCGGGAGGGTTTCCAACCTCGTAGTTTGATTTTTTCCATCACGTGAAGGAGAAACAAATGGCAACAGCCGCGAAGAAAACAGCAGCAAAGAAAGCCCCGGCGAAGAAGCCGGCCGCCAAGAAAGCCGCTTCCAAGAAGCCGGTAGCTAAGAAAGCAGCAGCTCCTAAAAAAGCAGCAGCGAAGAAGCCGGTAGCTAAAAAAGCAGCAGCGAAGAAGCCGGTAGCTAAGAAAGCAGCAGCGAAGAAGACAGTAGCTAAGAAAGCAGCAGCTCCTAAAAAAGCAGCCGCTAAAAAAGCCGCTCCTAAAAAAGCAGCTGCCAAGAAGACCGTAGCCAAGAAAGCCGCTCCTAAAAAAGCAGCAGCTAAAAAGGCCGCTCCTAAAAAAGCAGCCGCTAAAAAGGCCGCTCCTAAAAAAGCAGCCGCTAAAAAAGCCGCTCCTAAAAAGGCAGCAGCCAAAAAGCCGGCCGCTAAAAAAGCAGCTGCAAAAAAGCCAGCCGCCAAAAAAGCAGCCGCTCCTAAGAAAGCTGCCGCTCCTAAGAAAGCCGCTGCAAAAAAGCCGGCAGCTAAGCCAGCCGCTGCTCCTGCTGTGAAGACAGTGTTGAACCCGGCAGCGGCCTGGCCGTTTCCGACCGGCACACGTCCGTAATAGCCAAGCTCGCTTGGTTGCCTGATTAAGTTCAGGCACAATGCCCGTTGCGTGACACCGCGTCACACAACGGGCATTTTTAATTTGGAGAGTACACGGTGCTGCATAGTATTTTTACGCTGATAGTCGATACCGTCGCCGGACTGCTGGGCGGCATATTGTTGTTGCGCTTCTGGATGCAGGTCGTCCGGGTCCGGCCGCCGAACGCGCTCGGTCAATTCATTTATAAACTGACCGACTGGCTCGTCAAACCTTTGCGGCGATTGTTGCCAGGTGTTGGCGGATACGATTGGGCCAGCCTGATTGGCGCCATTCTCGTGATCGTTGCGTCGATCGCGATCAACCTGCTATCGGCGTACGCGTTCTCAGCCGAGTTCCTGGTCCTGTTATCCCTGTTGCGCTTGTTTGAATGGGTGCTTTATGGCTTCATGGGACTGATCATCATCGAAGCCATCTTCAGCTGGGTGAATCCGCATGCGCCGCTTGCTCCGTTCATCGCCGCGCTGAATGAACCGCTGATGCGGCCATTGCGCCGTATCATTCCGCTGATCGGCGGCATCGATCTGTCGCCGCTGGTTGCGCTGATTTTGTTGCAGATTGCGCTTCGGCTCGTTACCGCATTCGTGACTTCGATTGCATGACGAGAGACTGGTGTTCGGCAGTACCGGCCGGCATACGCCTGGCCCTGCAAATCACGCCGAATGCGAAGAAGACCGAAGTGATCGGCGTGCTGGATGACTCTCTGAAGATACGGCTGCAAGCTCAACCGATCGACGGGAAGGCGAATGAAGCATTGATCCGTTACCTCGCCGATACCCTCAACGTGGCAAAGTCCGCAGTAGATATTACTCACGGCCTGACGAGCAAGCGCAAGGTCATTGAAATCAGGACGAGTCGGCTCATTGTTGAGGATGTACGGCAGGCTCTCGTTCAAGGCAGCGGCGGAGAGCTTTCGCCGCCTGTTCCTGAGAAGTTTCCGGCGTACTGAGCTTTTAGTAGGTGTGTGACAGAATAAAAGTTCAGTCCCTCACCCCCAACCCCTCTCCCCTGGGGAGAGGTGAGCGATCAACAGCAAATGGATGACAACCACAGTTGTCATCCATTTGCTGAAGGATCAATGGAAATTGCCGCGTACGGTTTATTGCGTGCGTGCCGGCTGGCGTAAAACTCGGGTAGTGCCTTGGCTTGCGCTTACCTGAACCGTGTCCCCGATTCGATAGTTCTCGCTCGGATCCACGTTATAAATCCTCACATCGCCATTGGGAAAGCGCACCGTCAGTTCAGTGAACCTGCTGCCGGAGCCGGATTGTTCGACCCGCTGCCCGGCCACTCCGCCCGCTACCGTGCCGCCGATGGCTGCAGCGGTGCGTCCGTATCCACCGCCGATGTTGCTGCCGGCGATGGCGCCCACCACGCTGCCGACGAATGAACCGACTCCTGAAGTCCTGCCACCGCTGACCGAAACGTCACGCACTTGGGTGACTTCACCGGTCTCTACCAATGTCGTTCCTTGCGTTGACGATGTTGTCGGTTGATGCGTCGCACAGCCTGCCACGCCCAATGCCAATATGGCGGCTGCGGAAAAAGACGCAATCACGGGTACAACAGGCATATCGATCCTTTATGGGCCTGCAGACTAAAAACGGTAGCCGAACGCCTTCTGGAACCGGTCTTCGATTTCAGTGCGTGTCGGCGCATGGTTCTGCGCGCCCTGGTGCGCGATCTTGATCGCGCCGAGCAGACTGGACAGGCGGCCGGTTGTCGCCCAGTCCATGCCGTTGGTCAGGCCGTACAGCACCCCGGCACGGAAGGCGTCCCCGCAGCCGGTTGGATCGACCACCCTGTCGGCCTGCACGCACGGGATATCAACGCGTTGGCCATCGGTTAAAATCTCCGCCCCTTGTTCGCCGCGCGTGACGATCAATGCCGATACGCGTTGCGCGATCGCTTCCAGAGTCAACCCGGTGCGTCCGGTGAGCAACTCCGCTTCGTAATCATTGACCGCCACATAAGTAGCGAGTTCAATGAAGTGTTCCAGTTCCGCACCATTGAACATCGGCAGACCCTGGCCCGGATCGAAGATGAAAGGCACACCCAGCGATGCGCAGTGTTCCGCATGCTGCAACATGCCGTCGCGCCCATCCGGCGCCACGATCGCCAGTTTCACCGCTCCGGCGTCGGCGATCTTGTTTTGATGGGACATCGTCATCGCGCCCGGGTGAAACGCGGTGATCTGGTTGCTGTCCGCGTCGGTCGTGATGAAAGCCTGCGCGGTATAGGATGAGTCGATGGTCCGGATGCAGCGCCTGGAAATCTGCAGGCTGTCGAGTCGGCTGAGATAGGGTGCACCATCCTGGCCTATGGTGGCCATGATCAGCGGATCACCGCCAAGTAATTTCAGGTTGTATGCGATGTTGCCTGCGCAGCCGCCAAACTCCTTGCGCATTTCCGGAACCAGGAATGCGACATTGATCTTGTGAAGTTGATCCGCCAGCAGCGCTTCGGAAAAACGTCCCCCGAACGACATGATGGAATCGAAAGCTAGCGAGCCGCAAATTAAGGATGTCATGGATGAGCACCGGATAAGTAAAAGGGAAACGTGGCGGCCGTCGGGCCGGTTGAAACTTAGGACCCACGCAACATTAAGTTGTCATTTTTGCTGGCCGTAGCGGGCGCACCTAGGCGGCCCCCTGGCATTACATCCCGCTACGATCGCCAAAATGAACAACTTATTACTGCGCGGGCCCTTAAGGATAAAACAGATAGACCCGGTATCCGGACGCCTTTATCTCCGACAATTCGAAGAATAATTTAAACGATTGCTCGGACTTCGCGGCAAATCCTGTCAGGTCCTGTTGCGTACCGAGATAGTCCGCGGGTGTGAAAACCCGTCGTGCGATCGGCTTTTCGTTGGCGTCATTCAGCGTCAGCTCCAGGTTCGGCCAGGATTGGGCTGTCGCGCTATGGTTGCGCAGGAGGAACGTCAGGGAGAAGGCGTTTTTCTCGGGAGCCACAGCCTGCAATTCGCTCGACTCGATGGACACCGACTCAATTTGCGCCGGCAAACCCACCTGGCAATGCAGGATTGCGCAAGTGCGGTCCAGCGCCGGCTTCGCTTTAGGGAACCAGACAGCCAGCTGGGTACGGAACGCGTAGGTGCTTTGTAGGAACAGGGTCACCAGCAAGACGGCAGTGCCGATAGCCATGCCCGCCTGCAATGTGCGGCCCATGCTTTCGCGTCGCCGGCCCTGGGTGACGAAGGTCGGTTCGTCCAGCTCGTCGTCCACCGCTGAACGCGCGCTCTTGTACTTGCTCGACTTCTTCGCGCCGCGCAGAGGTTTGCGCTGCAAGGCTTCGATCGCTTCTTCCAGCGGATCGGGTTCATTTGGATCTGGTTCGGGTTGCGGCTGGCGTTTCGCCGGGGCCGCACCTTCTTCCGCAGATTCATCGTCGACATAGGAGAAGTCCATCAGCGTCATGCGCTGCAGCGGATCGTTCACTGGACTCATGGGTGTGGGATCGGGCGGCGTGGGCGGCTGCCGCTCCTCGGTGTCGGCCGTGGCGGGTTCGGCGTCCTTCGCCTCGGCGGCTGGACGGGGCGTCAGGAAAGACGCTAGGTCGCGCGACTCTTCAGTCGGGCCGGCGGGACCAGTGGTTTCTTTGGGAGGAGCCGGGGTTTCCGCAACAGGTGCGGGAGCAGTGGGCTTCTCCAGCGCGTCGGGCCGCAGCAAGTGCTCGATCCCGTTGAAAATTTCCTTGCAGGCTCCGCAGCGCACCAGTCCGGCACGCAGCTTCAGCTGGTCGTTCGCGACCCTGAATGTGGTCTTGCAATGAGGGCAGCGGGTCGCGAGCGCCATTACCGTTACTGGGTGCTGCCCGACTGACCGGCCAGCACTACCCAGCCATCGTGTTCCGCCGACACTGACAGCTTGATGAAGGGCGCGTAAGCGGCAGCGACCTCATCGGCCTGGCGGACCAGGATGCCGGACAGGACCAGGGAGCCGCCGGGGGCAACACGGGACGACAGCATCGGCGCCATCAGTTTCAACGGACTGGACAATATGTTTGCGACCACGATATCGAATAATGCCGGTTGCGGGGAGTGACCGAATTCTTCCGGCAAATAGTAGTCGATTTCGCATCGGTTGCGCTCACTGTTGTAGCGAGCCGACTCGATCGCCTGCGGATCGATATCGACCCCCGACACCTGCGCGGCGCCGAGTTTCTTTGCGACCATCGCGAGTATCCCCGAGCCGCAGCCGTAATCGAGCACCGACGCTTCGAGTGGCGGATTGGCTTCCAGCCATTCCATGCACAGGCGAGTGGTCGGGTGGCTGCCGGTGCCAAAGGCAAGGCCAGGATCGAGCTCGAGTATCAGGCCGCCAGGGTCCGGTGCGTCGTGCCAGCTCGGCACTACCCATATGTTCTTCCCGATATGGATAGGGTCGAACTGGGATTGCGTCAGGCGCACCCAGTCCTGCTCTTCAACAGGGCGCAGCGTGTAGGCGGGCGCTGCCGCCAGTTCTATCGCTGCGGCCGCTTCCGCGACGATGGCGGCATGGTCTGCGTCGGCCGCGGCGAGCGCCACCACGCGGCTGCGTTCCCACGCGGCTTCTTTCGGCTCCATGCCGGGTTCGCCGAACAACGGCTGCTCCGCCTCGGTGCCCTCGTCGGCATCTTCAACCGATACCGAGAGCGCGCCCGCGTCCATTAATGCATCGGACAGCGCTTCCGCATGATCGCGGGCTACTTCGATGACGATTTCAGTCCAGCTCATGCGTGATGCGCCTTAACTATTTGGCTTTGCCCTTGGGCAGATCCGGCTTCGCAGCTAGCTTCTGTTCAAGATAGTGGATGTTGGTGCCGCCTTCAATGAAGCGCGCATCGACCATCAATTCGCGGTGCAGCGGAATGTTGGTCTGGATGCCTTCAACTACCATTTCGGACAGCGCGATCTGCATTCGGCGGATTGCCTGTTCGCGGTTTGCACCGTAGGCAATCACCTTGCCGACCATCGAATCGTAAGTTGGTGGCACGAAGTAGCCGGCATAAGCATGCGAATCGACGCGGATGCCGGGGCCGCCGGGCGCATGCCAGGAAATGATTTTTCCGGGGGAAGGCGTAAACTTGAACGGGTCTTCGGCGTTGATGCGGCACTCGATCGCATGACCGGTGAGTTCGATATCGCGCTGGCGGAAGCGCAGCTTTTCACCAGCGGCAACGCGGATCTGTTCTTGCACGAGATCGACGCCGGTAATCATTTCCGTCACCGGATGTTCGACCTGGATACGGGTGTTCATTTCGATGAAATAAAACTCGCCGTTTTCGTACAGGAATTCGAAAGTGCCGGCGCCGCGATAGCCGATCTTGCGGCAGGCTTCGGCGCAACGGTCGCCGATGCGTTCAATCAATTTGCGCGGAATGCCTGGCGCCGGCGCTTCCTCGATCACTTTCTGGTGGCGGCGTTGCATCGAGCAATCGCGCTCGCCGAGCCAAACGGCGTTCTTGAATTCATCCGCAAGGACCTGGATTTCCACATGGCGCGGATTTTCCAGGTATTTCTCCATATAGACTTCCGGGTTGCCGAAGGCCGCACCGGCTTCGGTCTTGGTCATCGTCACCGCATTCAACAACGCTGCCTCGGTGTGGACCACGCGCATGCCACGTCCGCCGCCGCCGCCGGATGCCTTGATGATGACCGGATAGCCGACCTTGCGCGCGATGCGAATGACTTCTTTCGGATCATCCGGCAATGCGCCTTCGGAACCAGGCACGCAGGGCACGCCCGCCTTGATCATCGCGTGCTTGGCCGACACCTTGTCGCCCATCAGGCGTATCGATTCGGGACGCGGGCCGATGAAGACGAACCCGGATTTTTCGACGCGCTCGGCGAAGTCGGCGTTTTCGGAAAGGAAGCCATAGCCTGGATGAATCGCCTCGGCATCGGTGACTTCCGCCGCGCTGATAATGGCCGGCATATTGAGGTAACTCAGCGCGGAAGGCGGCGGGCCAATACAGACTGACTCGTCAGCCAGCTTTACATATTTTGCTTCACGGTCCGCCTCGGAATGGACGACCACGGTTTTGATGCCCATCTCGCGGCATGCGCGCTGTATGCGCAATGCAATTTCACCGCGATTGGCAATAAGGATTTTTTCGAACATGTTTGGGAGAAGGTGAAGAGTTAAGGGTCAGCCTTGGGCAGTGGGCACGACTTGCAGGGCGCAGGACGTGCCGGACACGAACACTTAACCGATCACGAACAGCGGCTGGCCGAACTCGACCGGCTGTCCATTCTCAACCAGGATCTGCTTGATGACGCCGCTTGCATCAGCGTCGATTTCATTCAGGAGTTTCATCGCTTCGATGATGCACAGCGTGTCGCCTTCCTTCACGGTCGAGCCTATATCGACAAACGGCGGATTGCCCGGTGAGGAGGAACGGTAGAAGGTGCCGACCATTGGCGATTTCACGATGTGGCCTTCCGGTTCAGCCGGTACCGCGGGTGCTGCCGGCTGCGGCGCGGCGGCGGGCAAAGGAGCTGCGTAATTTTGCGGCGCGCCTTGCGGCTGCATCATCACAACCTGACTTTGCGGGACGGCGGAGGATTTGACGATACGGACTTTGCTTTCGCCCTCTGTTACTTCGAGCTCAGCGATATCGGATTCAGCGACCAGATCGATCAAGGTCTTGAGTTTTCGTAGATCCATATGAAATTCCTCACATTATTGGTGTAATGGTCACGGCACAAATGGCCACAATTATAAGCGTTTTGTCGGCAGATGCCGAAACTTACAGATTTTTGAGTGCGTACTCGACAGCCAGGCGATAGCCTTCGGCGCCGAGGCCGCATATGACTCCGGTCGCGATGCCCGACAAATAAGAATGATGGCGGAACGCTTCGCGTTGATGAATATTGGAGATATGTACTTCGATAAACGGGATGGCGACCCCAGCCAGCGCATCGCGCAGCGCGACGCTGGTGTGGGTGAGCCCGCCTGGATTGATGACGATGGCATCCACGCCTTCGGAACGCGCGGCCTGGATCCGGTCGATTAATGCCCCTTCGTGATTACTCTGGAACACGGCGAGTTTCGCGCCCGCAGCCGATGCCTGGGCAGTGGCGGCACGCTCGATGTCGGTCAGGCTGATCGAACCATAGACCCCTGGCTCACGCGTACCCAGCAGATTCAGGTTGGGACCGTTGAGCAGGAGGATATTTTTTGCCATCGAGATGGAGTTCCGTTTAACGAGGTTCGCGCATTTTGCCGTCGAATGATGCTGGTTGGCAAGGTAAAAATATCCGGAGGGTTCAGAGTGATCCCAGGTCCTTGCGCAGCTCGTCCATTTTCAGCCGTCCGAAGTAGGTTTTTTTAACCTTGCCGTTGCGATCAACCAGTACTGTGAAAGGAAGACCGCCGGCCTTGTTTCCGAATTGGCGCGAGAGCTCTGTCGCGTTAAGGCCGCCGGTGTAGAGAGGATAGGTGATCTTGTATTTTGATGCAAATTGCGCAATGTTCGCGCTTGAATCGATGCCGATACCCAGAATCTGAATATTCGACGGCGCCACTTCCGTTTGCAGCGCGGACAGCTCCGGCATCTCGTCTACACACGGTGCGCACCACGTCGCCCAGAAATTAACGACGAGCGCCTTGCCCTTCCATTGCGACAATGACTGGGCCTGGCCACTGGTATCAACCAGCGACTGCGAGAACATATTGGCAACGGCCGGCGCCTCTGCCGGTGCCGGCTCAAGCTGGCGCATTCCCAGGTAAGCTCCCCCGGCCGCAAAACACAAACCTACGCCACCCATAACTAATGCGTTAAATATTGTTTTTCTTTTCATTTTGTTTCAGTTTCTGTCAGCAGTATGCGCACTGCGTCGATGTCCGCGCGCTCTATACGACCGGCGGATCCGCCTCTCACTGCGCCGCGCACATCGTCGGTGGCGTACAGGGCGAGATGGAATCCTTCGTTGTTCCACATGTAACTCACGGTTTCCACCGGCTCGCCATGTCCCTTGAAGTGTGACGATTCGGACACGTCGAAGTTGACGTTCTTGTTGATCAAAAAAATCTGAACGTCCTTTGGACTATCTGTAAACAATTGCAAGTGGACGTCGGAGTGTTCGCCTGCGGTGCCGTTCAGTACCGCCCCGGTCAGGTAGGGCGAAAACTGTTCGAGTTCTTCCATCATGCGCAACGCAAGTTTTCGCAGATGCAGCAGCCGCGCCGGCTGGCTGTCATTCAGGAATAGCTTATTGTATATCCGCACCTCATCTTCAATTTGCGCATTATCGGGCATGATCTCGCCGCGACCCTTTGCGTTTCCGAGAATTTGCCTGGCAGCCTTGCGTTTTGCCGTGCCATAATCGGCGCCATCCTCGGCGATCAGGCGCGCGGCAGAGGCCGCGATTTCGGCCCGTAACTGTTCCAGGTCTGATGAGTAAGTAGCCATGATGTTCATGATACCCGGTAAGGCTCGATGGCGAGGGTCGGGTAAAATCCCAGTATTCTATTTTGAATTTCCACAATGCATATCCACATCCTCGGCATTTGCGGCACCTTCATGGGTGGCCTCGCAGTGCTCGCCAAAGAAGCCGGGCATAAAGTCACCGGTTGCGACAGCAACGTATATCCCCCGATGAGCACGCAGCTTCAAGCGCAGGGGATTGAACTCATCGAAGGTTTCGGTCCGGAGCAGGTAAACTTGCAACCCGACTTGTTCGTGATCGGCAATGTGGTCTCGCGCGGAAATCCGTTGATGGAGGAAATCCTCAATCGCGGACTGCCTTACGTCTCGGGGCCGCAATGGATCGGCGAACATATTTTGCAGAACAAGTGGGTGCTCGCGGTGGCCGGCACGCATGGCAAGACGACAACCTCGTCGATGGTCGCATGGATCCTCGAAGACGCAGGCTACCATCCGGGTTTTCTGATCGGCGGCGTGCCGATGAATTTCGGTATCTCGGCACGGCTGTCCGGCAAAGGCGTCGATTCCAGCTTTTTCGTGATTGAAGCCGACGAGTACGACACGGCGTTTTTCGACAAGCGCAGCAAATTTGTTCATTATCGCGCGAAGACCGCGATCCTGAACAACCTCGAATACGACCATGCGGATATCTTTCCCGACCTGACTGCGATCGAAACACAGTTCCACCATCTTGTGCGCACGGTTCCGGGCGTAGGCCGGCTGGTGGTGAATGGCAGGGAAGATTCGCTCAGGCGCGTGATTGAGCGCGGCTGCTGGAGCGAGAAAGAATGGTTTGGCGTCGCCGACAATGCGGGCTGGTCGCTGAAGGACCACGATGACGGCAGCTTCGACGTTTTGTTTAACGGTGAGAAGCAGGGCACGGTGGAATGGTCGCTGACGGGCGAACACAATCGCCTCAACGCAGTGGCGGCAATTGCGGCAGCACGCCATGTCGGAGTGCCGGTCGCGCAGGCCATCGAATCGCTCGGCAAGTTCGAGAACGTCCGGCGTCGTATGGAGGTGCGCGGCGTGGTCAACAACGTTACCGTGTATGACGATTTCGCACATCACCCCACGGCAATCGCGACGACAGTTGCGGGGCTGCGCAAGAAAATCGGCGGTGCACGTATACTCGCCGTGCTCGAGCCCCGGTCTAACACAATGAAGCTAGGCACCATGAAAGATGCGCTGCCCGGCAGCCTGACCGACGCCGATGTGGTATTCGGCTACGGCGCGAAAGGCGGCAAGGATGCGCTCGGCTGGAATCTGAGTGAAGCGCTCGCGCCGCTCGGCGCCCGGGCCGGTGCATTCGACGACCTGGACGCACTGGTGCAGGCGATCGTGCAAGCGGCACAGTCGGGAGACCACATCCTGGTGATGAGCAACGGCGGCTTCGGCGGCGTGCATCAAAAGATCCTGGATGCATTGCCGGGATGATTCTGTACCTGCACGGGTTTCGCTCGTCACCGCAGTCCTTCAAAGCGCGTTTGATCGGCGAACGGCTGACAGCGCTGGGACGGGGCACGGAATATATCAATCCCCAATTGCCTGCGTCGCCGCGCGAGGCAGTCGCGTTGGCGTCAGGTCTTGCCGGCAAATTTCCGGCCGGCGAAGTGACGTTGATCGGATCATCGCTGGGCGGTTATTACGCAACGTGGCTGGCTGAGCAGATCGGTTGCCGCGCGGTGCTGTTGAACCCGGCGGTCAAGCCGCCGCGCGATCTGGAAAAATACGTCGGCGTCACTACCTTGTATCACTCGAATGAACGATTCGAATTCAGGCGCGGCTATATTGATGAACTGAAGGCGCTTGAAGTGGAGCGCATTACCCGTCCGGAACGTTATTTCCTGGTTGCCGCAAAAGGCGACGAGGTACTCGACTGGCGGGAAATGGTGGGGCACTATTCGGGCGCGCGGCAATGCGTGATCGAAGGCAGCGATCATGGTATTTCGGATTTCGAACGCTACCTGGACCAGGTCCTCGCGTTTTGCGGGGTTGATGCCAAAGCGGTGGACTGATGTCGCGATCGGTAAGTCAGGCGCACTGGTATTTGCACGTGAACGGCGTCAAGCCGTCGCCTGAAATGCGCGCCTGGCTAACCGACACGGCTTCGCTTACGATGAAATTGACGGCCGTCAGCAGCCAGTTCCGCATACGGCGTTTACGCCAGGAGCACAGCCTGTGCCTGGCGGATGAATTTGAAGAAGCAGGCCTTGCGCGGCGTTGTCGCGTGCAGGAGCGTGAAGTATTGTTGCAGTGTGACGGGTGCCCTATGGTATTTGCGCACACGATTTTGCCTTTAAGCGCCACTGCATCCGACTGGCCGTTCTTCGGCCGCCTGGGTGAGCGCTCGCTCGGTACGACCTTGTTCGGCGATCCGCGCGTAACGCGAGGTGCATTGCAGTTCGCGCACCTGAAGGCGCAACATCCGCTGGTGCGGCGCGCTTCGGCTGCAGTCGGCGGGATAAGGCAACCGTTATATGCGCGGCGATGTACATACAGGCGCAATAACGGCGTGCTGCTCGTCACCGAAGTGTTCCTGCCGGCGATGCATGAAATGATGGATGCGCGTCGAACGGGCATGAAAGAAACTAACAAGCAAAGTATTTGATGAATCTATTTTTTGAAGAATCCGGCGACTTCAAAGCCGGCGCAGTTTTGTCTCAGCAAGGCGAGGCATACCAGGTCGAGCTGCAAACCGGCAAGCGCACGAAGGTCAAGGCAAAAGACGTGCTGCTGCAGTTCGCAAGCCCCGAGCCCGCCGCTTTTTTGAAGGTTGCGCAAGCGATTGCCGATGAAATCGACCTGGACTTCCTCTGGGAAGTCGCGGGGCAGGAGGAGTTCGGCTTCGCGGAACTCGGCACGGAATATTTCGGCCATGACCCCAAACCACATGAGGCTGCCGGCTTGCTGCTGAGGCTGCATGGCGCGCCGATCTATTTCTACAAGAAAGGCAAAGGCCGTTACAAAGCGGCACCGGAAGCCTCGCTCAAGGCCGCCCTGGCCGGTATAGAAAAGAAAAAACAACAGGCGCTGGTCCAGGCCGAATATGTGGCTGAATTGAAAGCGAACCGTTTGCCCGAAGCAATAAAGGCGATGGCGTTGCAACTGCTTTTCAAGCCGGACAAGAACAGCATCGAATACAAGGCGCTGGACGAGGCATGCCACGAGCTGCAACTCACGCCGCAACGCATGATGGTGTCGGCAGGCGGCATAGCGTCGCCTAAAGACCTGCACCTGTCGAAGTTCCTGTTTGAGCAATTCCCGAAAGGCACCGGCTTTCCACTGGTCGCGCTGCCGTCGGAGCCGGTCCTGCCGGTGGCCGATGTGCAGGCGTTCTCGATCGATGATGTGACGACCACTGAAATCGATGACGCGTTCTCCGTCGTTACCCTGGCGGATGGCAAAGTCCGGGTCGGCATCCATATTGCCGCTCCCGCATTGGGTATACGGCGCGACGATGCGCTCGATGCGATTGCGCGGCAGCGGCTGTCGACCGTGTATATGCCGGGTGACAAAATCACCATGCTGCCGGACACTCTGGTGGAGGCCTTCACTCTGGCAGAGGGCAGGACCTGCCCGGCGCTGTCGCTGTATGTCACGCTCGATCCGAAAGACTGGTCGGTCATCTCAACCGAAACCAGGGCCGAAGCCGTGCCGATTGCAGCTAATCTGCGGCACAACGATCTCGATGCGCTGGTGACCGAAGAGAATCTTTCCGCCGGCGCCGGCGAATATCCGCACAAGGCCGATATTTCGTTGATCTGGCAGTGGGCCCAGATCCTGGAACAAGGACGCATGGCCAAACGCGAAAGCTTCGGCTTGCGACCGGAACAGACCAACCGGGTCGACTTCAATTTCTACGTGGATGATGACGTGGTGACCATCGCACGCCGCAAGCGCGGTGCGCCGCTCGACAAGATCGTGGCGGAGCTGATGATCTTTGCCAACAGTACCTGGGGCAAATTGATGCATGACCATGGCGTGCCGGGTATCTACCGCGCCCAGGGCGGCGGGAGCGGCGGTTGGACGGCCAAGATGCAGGTTCGCATGGTTACCCACGCCGCGCCCCATCAGGGCCTCGGCGTTGATCAGTATGCATGGAGCACTTCGCCGTTGAGGCGCTACACCGACCTGGTGAATCAGTGGCAGATCCTTGCTTGCGTCGAGCACGGTGTGACCGCGCCGCTGGTGGCGCCTTTCAAGCCGAAGGACGCCGACCTGTTCGCTGTGGTGTCCGCATTCGATGCGGCTTACGCTTCCTATGCCGATTTCCAGTCGAACATGGAGCGCTTCTGGTGCCTGCGCTGGCTCACCCAGGAAAACGCCAGACAGGTCGATGCCGTCGTACTGAAAGATGAAGTGTTGCGTCTTGTTGACATCCCGTTGATCATCAGGTTGCCAGGTATGCCACAGGCCGCGCGCGGCACGCAAGTCAGGCTGGACCTGATCCGATGGGATGAAATCGACCTAACCATTGAGGCGCGCCTGCTTGAGATGGCGACTGCCGGCTCCGACGGCAATGACGAAATAACCACAGCGGAGAGCGAGACGGATGCAGAATCGGTGCCGGAGTGACGGTGTATGAAAAGTTCGTCTAAAAACCCGCGGGCTTTATCGTAAAATTCACTCCTTCTGCAACCGCCTGTATTCTTCGCGTGAAGTTAGTCCTTCAAAACCGCACCCTCTCCATTGCCATTGCCGCGTCGGTACTGGCCCATGGCGCACTGCTGGCGGTGCGTTTTGCCCCGCCGGATACATTCAAGTTCAAGCCCACCGATCCCGGGCTTGAAGTCATCCTGGTCAATTCCAAACATGCCAAGGCGCCGCTCAAGGCCGATGCCATCGCCCAGGCGAACCTCGACGGCGGCGGCAATGCGGACGCCGGACGAGCGAAGTCGCCGCTGCCGGACATGCGCAGGAGCGAGGACGGCGACAGCCTGAAAGCGATGCAGCGCCGTATCGAAGAGCTGGAAAAACAGCAGCGCATGCTGGCCCAGATACACAAGAAGTCACCCTCGCTGCTGGCAAGCTCAGAAGATATCGTGAACCCGAAGGATGTGCAGCCACAGCCCAATGGCGCCGATGTCGCCGATAGCGCGAAAGAGATCCGGCGTCGGGAAGCGGAGATCCACAAGCAAATTGAGGATTACAACAAGCGTCCGAAGAAAACCTTTATTTCGCCCAGCACCAGGGAAGCCGGTTACGCGATGTACTATGACTCGCTGCGCCAGCGCATCGAGAAAATGGGAACGCTCAACTTTCCTCAAAAAGACGGTAAAAAGCTGTATGGTGAGTTGGTGATCTCGATCCCTATTTTCCATGACGGCACCCTCTATGACAGAGAAGGCGGCATGACCGTCAACAAGTCGTCCGGCAATCCGGCGCTGGATGAGGCGGCCAAACGCATCGTACGTAGCTCGGCGCCGTTCGGCAGGTTCCCGAAGAATATGCGAACGGCCGGCAAGGACGATGTGTGGGTCCTGGTCACCAATTTCAGGTTTACGCGCGACGGCGGGATCGAGACCAAATTGCAGGCTCCCGGGAATTGAACGACATGACTGATCGCTATGCAGTCATAGGGAATCCGATTGCTCACAGCAAATCCCCGGACATCCATGCGCGCTTTGCCGCGCAAACGAACCAGGATTTGACGTACGACTGCCTGCTCGCGCCGCTGGAAGGATTTGCGGACACCGTACGGGCATTTATCGCGCAAGGCGGGAAGGGCGCCAATGTGACAGTCCCTTTCAAGCTCGACGCCCACGCATTGGCGACCACGTTGACTGCGCGTGCGCGTGCAGCCGGCGCGGTCAATACCCTCAAGTTCGATGGCGATACCATTCTGGGCGATAACACCGACGGCATGGGCCTGGTTGCAGACGTCATGCGCAATGCCGGTGTAGCGCTCCGCGGCGCCCGCGTGTTGTTGCTTGGGGCGGGTGGTGCGGCACGCGGTGCGCTTTTGCCGTTGCTGAACGAAGAGCCTGCCGAACTGGTCATCGCCAACCGCACGCTGTCGAAGGCCGCCGAACTGGCCACGCAGTTTGCCGCGCAGGGGAATTTGCGCGCCGCCGATTTTGCCGCTGCAGACGGGCGGTTCGACATCATCGTCAATGCCACTTCCGCGAGTCTTGCTGCTGATGTGCCGCCGATCCCGTCCACTACGATCGGTACGAACACGCTCGCCTACGACATGATGTATGGGAAGGGGCCTACCGTGTTCATGCGCTTTGCGGCGCAACACGGCGCGACAGTTCGCGACGGCCTCGGGATGCTGGTGGAGCAGGCGGCGGAATCGTTCCATGTGTGGCGCGGAGTGCGCCCGGATACCGCGCCGGTGTTCGCAGAATTGCGCGCCAAGCTCTAACCGAATGAAAATCCTGCGGAAGCTGTTTTTATGGCTCGTGATCGCGCCGGTCGTCATCGTGCTGGCGCTCCAGGCCTATTTTTTCGCGCAGATCTGGTGGTGGGTAGACCATAACCCCGAAAGCACCAGCTTCATGCGCCATCAACTCTCTGTCCTGCGCGACAAGACTCCGGACGCCCGCCTGAAACACAAATGGGTGCCCTACAACCGAATTTCGAACAATCTCAAGCGCGCGATCATCGCGGCCGAGGATTCGAATTTTTCCGGGCATGAAGGCGTCGACTGGGAAGCGATGCAAAAAGCCTGGGAAAAGAACACGAAAAAGGGGAAGGTGGTTGCCGGCGGATCCACCATTACCCAGCAGCTCGCGAAGAACCTGTTTCTGTCGGGTGACCGCAGCTACCTGCGCAAGGGGCAGGAGGTGGTGATCACCTACATGCTCGAATACTGGATGGACAAGGAACGCATTTTCGAGATTTACCTCAACGTGGTCGAATGGGGAAATGGGGTGTTCGGCGCCGAGGCCGCGGCCCTGCACTACTACGGCGTGTCCGCCGCGCAACTAAGCGCGAGCCAGGCCGCGCGGCTTGCGGTCATGCTCCCCAAACCGCGCTTCTATGACAAGAATCGGGGCTCGTCTTACCTGGCGCGGCGTACCGGCCTTATCCTGCGTCGCATGGGTTCGGCTGAGCTGCCCTAACCGCCAGGACACGCGCCGCTGATACCTCCGGTTTCAAGGAGCTGCTGACTCATGGTTGGCCGCCGCCATGCTTGCCTGTATTTCTCGATATAAGTACACTTGCGCTGTTTTCGTTTCCGGAGACCCGTCTTGGGTAGCCCTAGTACACACTGTCGACCGTCATGCGACGGTTATTCGGCGAGATAGCGCCTTATCTGCAAGCTTAAACGCATGCGTCCTTAATGCGCCTCTCGCCACAATTGCTGGTGGGCGGGCGCGTCCAGGCCAATCTCATGGCCGCGTTCCCAAAAGATAAATCAGCCGCGGACGAGCGTCTGCGGCAATGGCTGTGCGTCTGCCGACAGGCGCGCGGCCCGGAGAGCACATGATCAATGTATTCGTCTTGCAGAATGGGCGGCTGAACCAGGTCAATATCGAAAGCCGCAGTGACCTGGAGAAGCTCCAGCCCATCTGGGTTGACCTCACCGACCCCAACGACGAAGAACGCGCCTGGGTCAAAAGCATTTACGGTGTCACGCTGCCCGGCGAAGACGAAGTGAAAGACATTGAAGCATCGGCCCGTTACTACGAGGCCGAAAACGGCGACCTCCATTTGCGTACCGATTTCCTGCTTGAAGAAGAGGACGGCCAGTCGAGGGTGGTCACCGTCGCCTTCATCCTGACCAAGAACATGCTGTTCTCGGTGCATGCCGACGATTTGCCGGTGTTCCGGCTGGTGCGCATGCGCGCGCGTTCAAGGCCCGGTTCGATTGCCGATTACAAGGACGTGCTGCTCGATTTGTATGCGACGGACGCAGAGTACTCCGCCGATGCGTTGGAAGGCATATACCAGAGCCTGGAAGAAGTCAGCCGCAGTGTGCTGCAAAACGAGCTGAGCGATCAGGATGCTGCCGAGGTGCTGACTGCCATTGCGCGCGAAGAGGACTTGAATGGCCGCATCCGCCGCAACATGATGGATACGCGGCGTGCGGTCAGCTTCCTGATGCGCGGCCGCCTGTTGAATTCGGATCAGTTCGAAGAGGGGCGGCAAATCCTGCGCGACATCGAATCCCTCGACAGCCACACATCATTCCTGTTCGATAAGATCAACTTCCTGATGGATGCGACCGTCGGTTTCATTAACATCAACCAGAACAAGATCATCAAGATTTTCTCGGTCGCTTCGGTCGCTTTCCTGCCGCCGACGCTGATTGCCAGCATCTACGGCATGAACTTCAAGCTGCTGCCGGAGCTGGACTGGAATTTCGGCTATCCGTTTGCGCTGGCGTTGATGGTGGCCAGCGCGATAGGCCCGTTCTGGTATTTCCGGCGACGCGGCTGGTTATAACCACTCCGATGTCCGGTAGCCCTCGCGCGACCGGACATCGCCTGATGGATCAACCCAATGCAGCAAACGCCTTGCGCGCCGCACTGATCGTCGCATCGATCACCGCATCATCGTGCCGCGCCGAGACGAAACCGGCTTCAAATGCAGAAGGCGCAAGATACACGCCCTGGTCCAGCATCGCATGGAAGAACCGGTTGAACTTCTCTTTGTCACAGCCCATTACCGCGGCGTAGGTTGCCGGGACCTCGTTCGCAAAATACAGCCCGAACATTCCGCCGACTGAATCGGCGCAGAAGGTAACCCCTTCATCCCTCGCCGCGCTGGACAGGCCTTGCGCCAGCTTTGCCGTTTGCGCAGAGAGCGACTCGTAAAAGCCGGGCGCCTGGATCAGTTTGAGGGTACTCATGCCGGCCGCAACAGCGACTGGATTTCCCGACAGCGTACCGGCCTGGTAAACCGGTCCCAGCGGCGCCAGGTATTTCATGATGTCGGCCCGCCCGCCAAACGCGGCAACCGGCATCCCGCCGCCGATAACTTTCCCGAGTACGGTGAGGTCCGGCTTAGTGTCATACAGCGTTTGCGCGCCGCCGAGCGCGACCCGGAATCCCGACATCACCTCATCGAAAATGAGCAGCGCGCCATGCTGTGTGCAAAGGCGGCGCATGGCCTGCAGGAATTCGGGCGTCGGCCGCACCAGGTTCATGTTGCCTGCTACGGGTTCCACGATCACACAGGCAATCGTGCTACCCATCTCCCTGAATGCGTCTTCGAGCTGCTGCGGGTTGTTGTAGTCGAGCACCACGGTGTGTTTGGCAAAATCTTCGGGTACGCCGGCTGAAGTCGGGTTGCCGAACGTGAGCAGCCCGCTGCCCGCCTTCACCAACAGGGAATCGGCGTGGCCGTGATAGCAGCCTTCGAACTTGATAATCTTGTCGCGTCCCGTTGCACCGCGCGCCAGGCGCAACGCGCTCATGGCGGCTTCCGTGCCGCTCGATACCAGACGCACCTGTTCGATCGACGGCAGCAGGCGGCAGATTTCTTCCGCCATTTCGATTTCGCCCTCGGTGGGCGCGCCGAAACTCAAGCCTCTTGCGGCTGCTTCTTGCACCGCCTTTACTACGGTTGGATGCGAATGGCCGAGGATCATCGGTCCCCATGAACCGATGTAATCGATATAGCGCTTGTCGTCCGCATCCCAGAACCAGGCGCCTTCCGCGCGGGTGATGAAGCGCGGTGTGCCGCCGACCGAGCGAAAGGCGCGAACCGGTGAGTTGACGCCGCCCGGCGTGCCGATCTGCGCGCGAGCAAATAGAGTGTCGTTCTTGGAAGTCATACGTAAAGCCCGGGAAAAGAATTATGGATTGGAACCGTCTTCGTCGGAATCGCGTGCCCAGAAATAGCGGTCCGGAGTGAATTTGCCCATGCCCAGACGGTGTGCGTTGACCAGCGACGCATGGGTGAATTCCTGCGCTTCAAACACCGCCTCGGGTACGTCGACCCCGTTTGCAAGCATGGCCGCGATGGTCGCCGACAGGGTACTGCCCGCACCGCTGAAGGATCCGGGCAAGCGCTGCCATGTATCCTGCCGCACCATGCCGGAATCATCAAACAGTGCATTGGTGACGTCGTGGACGTCGCCTGGCGTGCCGGTCAAGAACAGGTATTCGCAACCCATGTCGATGATGCGCATCGCATCGACCGCCATAGTGTCCTCGGCCGATGCTTCGCGCCAGGTTTCCGCAAGCCGCGACAGCTCGACGGCCGACGCCAGGAATATCGTGGCCTGCGGGATCAGCAGTTCGCGTATCGCGATCAGCATGTCCTCGCTGTCCGAGCCCTGATCGGGCATGGCAGACAGGAAAGGGTCGAGTATCAACGGAACGTCGGGGTAATCCGAGATGATTTCCGCAATGACGGATACGTTTTCGATGCTGCCGACGGCGCCCACCTTGAAGGCTGCGACGGGCATGTCTTCCAACACCACGCGGGCCTGGTCCGAGACCCAGTCCGCATCGATGACTTGTATGTCTTCAATGCGTGCTGTGTCACCGATCAGGATGGAGGTGATGACGGATAACCCGTGACAACCCATTGCGGCGAACGAAGCGAGATCGGCCTGAATGCCAAATGCGCCGACCGGGTCGGCAGCGCCGAATGTCAGAATGAGCGGGGAAGATTGGTTTTGCACGGCGGGTAGATTAAGATATCTGACTTTGCATTTTACTTGATTGAAGGGCAGTCAACTGTGAGTACTAACGAAACGACGAACGTGGAATTCAAAACCTGGATGTGTTTGATTTGCGGATGGATTTACGACGAAGAAGCTGGTTTGCCTGAAGAGGGCATCGCGCCCGGCACGCGCTGGAACGATGTGCCGATGAACTGGACTTGTCCCGAGTGTGGTGCGCGCAAGGAAGATTTCGAGATGGTGACTATCTGAGAGTGAGTAATTATATTGTTGTCAATGTTATAATGCCTGCAACTTTCGCAGAAAAACCACGTTGACGGGAAACCCAAGCGGCGCGTTGTTCTAAAGCATCTTGCTTAATGTTACAGTTGCGCCGTATATTGGACAGACGCTTACTGAGAACACGTCATGACAACAGCACAGGACAACGCCAGTATCAAGATAATGGTGATTGACGATAGCAGCACCATTCGTCGTTCTGCAGAGATTTTTCTGGGCCAGGCAGGCTACCAGGTCGTCCTCGCAGATGACGGGTTCGATGCACTGGCAAAAATGAACGACCACAAGCCAGCTTTGATTTTCTGCGACATCCTCATGCCAAGGTTGGACGGTTATCAAACCTGTGCGCTTATCAAAAAGAGCGCGAAGTTCAGCGCGACTCCCGTAATCATGTTGTCGTCCAAGGACGGACTGTTCGACCGCGCACGCGGCGCGATGGTCGGGTCTGACGCGTACCTGACCAAGCCCTTTACGAAGGACAGCCTGCTCAAGACCGTGCGCGAGCATACCGCTCAAGCGCTTCCCAAGTAATTTCGCCGAGGTTCATGATGGCCATACAAAAAGTTCTCGTAGTTGATGATTCCCCGACTGAACGCTACTTCCTTACCGATATCCTGATCAAGAACGGTTTTTCCGTGTCCACCGCTGAAAACGGTGAAGAGGCACTGCTCAAGGTAAAGGCGGACAAGCCGCAACTCATCCTGATGGACGTCGTGATGCCGGGGCAGAACGGATTCCAGATCACCCGCGCCATCTCACGTGATCCGGAAACGGAAGACGTGCCGATCATCATTTGCACCAGCAAGGGCCAGGAGACTGACCGCATCTGGGGTCTGCGCCAGGGTGCCCGTGACTACATCGTCAAGCCGGTCGATCCGCAGGAATTGCTGGCGAAGATCGCCGCGCTCGGATAAAGAGCTCTCATGAACCGTCGCAATTCGGATCTCGTGTCGGACGCAGTCTCCACCAAGCCCGATGCCGGCACGCGCCGAACCCGGTTACGCGAATTCCAGGCCCAGCTGTTTGAACGCATGCAGGCTGTGCGCAGCGGCGCGCAGGAGCATGTCAGCCAGCTTGGCGTGATGATCGGGCAGAGCCGCTGGCTCCTGAATCTGCAGGAAGCCGGCGAAATCGTATCGGTAGGTACGATCACTAATGTTCCTCTTACCCAGGAATGGTTCCTCGGCCTGACCAATATTCGCGGCAACCTGATCAGCGTGGTCGACTTCGCGAATTTCCAGGGGTTGCCCGCAACGCCGGTCGACAAGGAGTGCCGCATCATCGCTTTCGCCCCTGCATTGTCGTTCAACAGCGGCTTGCTGGTGTCTCGCGTCATGGGACTACGGAATATGGCCGACATGGAGCCGCAGCCCGCTCCGGACAGCAACGCGGCGGCATGGTCCGTCCGGCGTTATATCGACCGCGAATCCCAAGTGTGGACCGAACTCAATCTGTCGTTAATGGTACAAGACCCGCAATTTTTGCATGTTGGCCTGTAAGCCGCGACTTCGCGCGGCTTGGTCGCACACCGTAATCAGCTAGGAGACTCAGTAATGGCGTTTAGACTACCGTTCTTTTCCAAGGGTAACGAGGAAGGACTTGCCGGGGAAGGCGGCAGCGCTGTGCGTGCGCCGGGCGGCCCCTATATCCGCGCTGAAGCTCCCGTCACGGTGATGGGCCATCCCGAGCAGAACCCGGGCCAATCTGCAGAGACGGCATCGCCGGGCGCACCGGAGTCCAGCTTGAATGCAACCTTCATCGGTGACGCGCTGGAAAAAAGCGGTGACATCCAGTTGCCCCTGATCGGAAATCTGCCGCTGCAGCAACAGGTCCGCGTGCTGCTGCTGATGCTGACAACTGCACTCGTCCTTGGTGTGTTCGGTGTATGGATGAATTCCAATCACTCGATACTCGCTGCGACGCAGACGCAGATTGCCGGTGACGCGCTGATGCACTCGCAGCGTATCGGTAAGGCGGCGCCGAACGCAATTCAGGGCAACCTGGAAGCATTCAAACAGCTCGACGACAGCCGGAAAGAGTTCAACCGTGACCTGAACGTCCTGTTGAAAGGCGGAGATTATCTCGGACGTGATATCCCGGCCCCGAATGTGCACCTGGAAGGAATGCTGAACGAGACTCAGAAGGTATGGACAAACTCGGACAAGGCGGCAGACACTATTCTCAAGTTGAAAAAGGAACTGACCGGCTTCGGCTCGACGCTCCAAAAACTGAATACCCTGTCGCCGGTACTGCTCGAGCTGACCGAGCAAATCGCGACGCTCAAGGCGCAAGGCGGCGCATCGCCGCGCGAGATTTCTGCTGCCGGCCAGTTGGTCATGCTGACGCAGAGGCTAGGCCGTAGTGCAAACGAATTTCTGACTTCCGAAGGTGTGAATCCGGAAACGGCGTTCTTGCTCGGCAAGGACACCAACACCTTTCGCGACATTGCCGAAGGATTCCTGAATGGCAGCGACATATTGCGATTGACCGCTACCAAGGACCAGGATACGCGTGAAAAGCTGACCGAACTGCAAGGTGTTTTCGCCGAATACCAACAATCAGTGGCGACCATCCTCGGCAACCTGCAAAACTTCATTGCCGCGAAGCAGGGCGAGCAACTGATCTTTGCAGAAAACGAAACGTTGAAGCAGCGCCTGACCAACTTGCAACAAGCGTACCGCGGGGAAGAAGATTCATTGAGCTGGTCTTTCTGGCTGATGTTGGGCAGCGCGCTGGTTGCGCTGCTTGCCTCGGTGGGCATTGCGTTGGTGTTGTTGCAGGACAGCCGTAACCGTACCAAGGACGCCGACGTGCGCCGCCAGGAAGCGGATGAGCAGCGCTTGCAGGCATTGAAGAAAGAGGAAGAAGCAAAAGCCGCGAATGACCAGAACCAGGCCGCGATTTTGCGCCTTATGAACGAATTGCAGGAAGTAGCGGACGGCGACCTTACCGTCCAGGCCACCGTTTCGGAAGACATTACCGGCGCAATCGCCGACTCGGTTAACTACACAGTGGAAGAATTGCGCGGCCTCGTAGGCCGGGTGACCAAAACTGCTGAACAGGTTACGTCGGCGTCCAACCAGGCGCAAAACATTTCGAGCGAACTGCTGCGCGCATCCCAGCAACAATCGCGTGAGATTCAGGAAACCGGCCAGGCCGTGCTCGAGATGGCCGTACAGATTACCGATGTGTCCAAGTCCGCGAACGAGTCCGCCGAAGTGGCGCGCCAGTCGGTGTCCGCTGCAGAGCAAGGCGCAAGGGCGGTGGAAGACGCTATCAAGGGCATGAACGAGATCCGCGAACAAATCCAGGAAACCTCGAAGCGAATCAAGCGGCTGGGCGAATCGTCGCAGGAGATTGGCGAGATCACTGAGCTGATTTCCGACATTACCGAACAGACCAACGTGCTGGCGCTGAATGCGGCAATCCAGGCCGCGTCGGCCGGTGAAGCAGGGCGCGGCTTCTCGGTGGTTGCGGAAGAGGTTCAGCGCCTGGCGGAACGTTCCGGTGAGGCGACCAAGCAGATCGGCGCGCTGGTCCGTACGATTCAGACGGATACCCACGATGCGGTAGCGGCTATGGAAAAATCGACGCAGGGTGTAGTTGAAGGAGCCAAGCTTTCCGATGCGGCCGGCGCCGCGCTGTCCGAAATCCGGCTGGTGTCGAACCGTCTCGCGGACCTGATTCAGAGTATCTCCTCGGCAACCGAGCAGCAGGCCACCTCGGCCAATGGTGTCGCGCAAAACATCCAGAACATCCTGACGGTAACCGAGCAAACGCAGGAGGGCACGCAGCAGACCGCGCAATCCATTCGCGAATTGTCGAAGCTGGCCGAAGAGCTCAAGAATTCCGTCTCCCGTTTCCGTGTGACCGCTTGATCGAAACTCCTTTGCCGGTCCTGTGTGACCCATCAATGATGTATGGTGACTGGCCGTTGAAGCGCCCGTCACTGCTTGAACCCTTCGCGAGGCAGTCATGACCACCCCTTCTTCCGCTCAACCGCAAGGTGCCCGGGATAACTTTGATACCGGGCCGCTGTCCTGGGTGATGGGTGAAATTCGTGAAGCGCTGAACCGTTCGAAGACGGCGCTGCAGGAAGCCGTTACCCAGGAAACCGAAGCGAAATCCACTTCGCTGCGGCATGCGAAATCCTACCTGCACCAGGCGCATGGGGCACTGCAAATCGTCGATGTGGACGGGGTTGCCATCATTACGGAAACGGTGGAGGACTTGCTGGACCGCGTAGACACCGCGCAGCTCTCGCTGACCGAGGACCTTGCACGGTCGATCGCCAACAGCTATCAGGCGCTGGTCGAGTATCTCGAGGAATTGTTGTCCGGTGTTCCACACCAGCCGGTGCGGCTATTCCCTTACTACCGCGCCTTACTGGAGGTGCGTGGCGCCGAAAGAATCCATCCGGCAGATCTGTTTTTCCCTAATCTTGCCATCAGGCCGCAGCTGCCGGTGGCAGCATCAGCTTCTTCCGCGAACCCGGCTGACTACGCCGGACTGCGCCAGCGTTTCGAAAGATCCCTGCTGCCGTTCCTGAAGAGTACCGATCGCAACGCGGAAATGGCGAATGCCGGGCTGATGCGTGACGTGATTTCGGAGATCGAGCTGCGTCAAAGCAATCAGCAATCGCTTGGTTTCTGGTGGGTGATGCATGGTTTTGCCGACGTCGTGGCAGCGGGCCTGATTCAGAACGAGATCTACGTCAAGCAGCTTTTTGCCCGTATCAATATGCAGATCCGGCGCCTGAGCCAGGGATCTTCCAGCACTGCGGAAAGGTTGTTGCGCGATGCCTTGTTCTTCATCGCGCAAGCCAGGAATCCGTCCCCTCGCGCCCAGAAAATTCGCAGTGCCTACCAGTTGGACGGTCTGGTGCCCGCCGACTACGAAAAAAAGCGCTATGGGCAAGTCGACCTGGAAGCGCTGGGTGTGGCAAAAGAGCGTTTGTCGCAGGCGAAAAGCATGTGGAACCGGATCGCGGGAGGCGATTTCAGCGCGGCCGATTCGTTCGAGCATGAAATGCGCGGCCTGGCCGAAGCCGGCTCGAAGCTCAATCCTCCATCGTTCAGCAAATTATTGCGCGAGCTCAGCGGCATTGCACGGCATGCGGCCCATGCGAGTCCCGGCGACAGCCTGGGCCTGGAAATGGCGACCAGCCTGTTGTTCGTCGAGAATGCGCTGAATCACATCGTGCGCCTGTCCGATAATTTCGGGGAGCGCGCCGAAGCATTGACAGCAAGGTTGCTGTCTATCGTTTCCGGCGAGATGCCGACGGAATCGGCGCAATGGCTGGACGACATGTCGCGCGAGGCGCAGCAACGGCAGACCATGACGGCGCTGGCCGGTGAAATGCAATCGAGCCTGCGCCAGGTCGAGAAAATGCTGGATGAGTATTTCAGGGATCCGGCGCAGCGCGCCGCGCTCGGACAGCTCGATTCAATCCTGCACCAGGTAGAGGGAGCGTTGGCCATCCTGGATCAGGAAGACGCGATGCGCGCCGTCCAGCATACAAGGTCAGCGGTACAGCGTTTTGCCGAGTCAGACCCGGAAGCCGCACCGGATCAGCAGGAGTTCCAGAAGGTTGCGCAAAACATAGGCGCGCTGAGCTTCTTCATCGAGTCATTGCAGCTTAATGAAGACGGCGCCAGGACCCGGTTCTCATTTGACAGCGAGCGCGGCGTATTCCAGGCCAGGATGCTCGAGAAAAAAACGACGCTTGCAGCGGCATCAGACGACGCGGCCCAGCTACCGGCGGATCCGGAAAAAGGAGACCCCGGACCTTTTTTTCCTGAAGCTCCTGTCCTGCCAACGGTAGAAGAGGAGCTGGCCCACCACCAACGCGAATCTGCAGAGCTGGCGAAATCCCTCACCGAACAACCGGACAACCCGGCCCTGCAGGAGCAGCTCAAGGAATCGCTTGAGCAAATCCAACGGGACGCAAAGCTGATCGACAATCCGGAAGCGAGCGATCGCGCGAAAGCTGGCATTGAGCTGCTGAAGCGGCCCGATTTCGCGGCGTCACAAGACGCACTGGCGCAGCTCATCAACGCACCGGCTCCGGCGCAGCCGCAACCGTTGCCGGCCGTCGTTGCACCGTCGACCGATGAAGCAATCGACGCGGAACTGCTCGAAATCTTCCTGATGGAAGCCGAAGAAGTGCTGGCATGCGTAAACCAGACCGTACCCGAATCGCGCAGCGCGCCGCATAGCCAGGAGCACCTGACCACGTTGCGGCGTTCTTTCCATACCCTCAAGGGTAGTGGCCGCATGGTGGGACTGATGGCATTTGGCGAGGCCGCGTGGAGCATCGAGCAGGTCATGAACGTGCGGTTGTCGGAATCACGCGGCGGCGACACCGATTTGTACGCGCTACTCGACAAGACCGCCGAGGTGCTCGGCGCCTGGGTCGAGGACCTGAAGCTGCATGGCAGGTCGGACTGCACACCACACGCAATCGTTGCGGCAGCCGAGCGCGTGCAGGCGGGTGGTGCATTCACATTCGAAGCCGACGATGCGGTGCTTGCGCCCGTCGAGGCGGCGTCCGAGGTACAGGAAATAACGGCGTCAGCCGATACAGTCGCGGACGCAGAAGTCGTCGCATCGGCCGAGGCTGTGGAAGAGACGTTTGAGACAGAACCCGAACTGCAGGCTGAAACTGAACCGGTCCTAGCGGAAGCGAGCCAGGAAAGCGCCATCGATGACATGGTCGGGGACTTTTCGCCCGCCCTGCCGGAAGTTCAGGAAATCCAGTTGTCGGACGCCGATCTCGCCATGTTCCGTATGGACGGCACCGCGTCTGCAAACGACATCGAGCTCGAGGCCTCGGGTGAAGTCGTCGAGCCTGAGCTATCTGCCTCACCGGTTGAGATGCCTGTTGAGCCGCCCGTTGCGCCTCCAGTCATATCCCTTGCAGAAGTCATAGAGTTCCCGAGCATGCATGCGCCGCCAACGGCGCAGAATGATCATATCAAGCGTATCGGCGACCTCGAAATCAGCGTCCCGCTGCACAACATCTACCTGGCGGAAACCGACGAGCTGGTGCGGCTGTTATCGCAGGATATCGCTGAGTGGCGCCACGAGTCGGAGCGGCACGTCACGATTCAATCGGTGCACGCGGCTCACTCGCTCGCGGGCAGCTCCGCTACGGTGGGATTTACCCCGTTGCAGGAAGTGGCGCATGCGCTTGAACGGGTTTTGCAGTTCCTTTCGCGCAAGCCGGTCCGGTTGACGACCACCGAATTCGATACCCTGGAGCATAGCGTCGAGCGATTGAAGCTGATGCTGCAGAAATTTGCTCTCTGCGAAATGCCGGCGCATGAACCGGAACATGTGCGCCAGTTGGCCAACATGTTGCGTGAGGTGGATCGCCGATCGGAAGTCCAGCACGAGGTGCCATCGGCGCCTGCAGTCGCGAGTATCGTCGCTCCTTCGACCGTGCTTCACTCCGTCCCGCTCACGCAAGCTGACCCGGAACCCGAGCTGCCCGCAGTGCCCGTAGCACCCGCGAGCCAGAGCGAAGCCGATGTTGCTGAACTGCCTTCCACACAGGGACATTCCGCGCCGCATGATGCGGTTACGCAGATCAAGGATGAGCTCGATGCGGATCTGCTGCCGGTTTTCCTGGAAGAAGGACGAGACATGCTGCCGCAAATGGGGCAGGGGTTGCGCTCATGGCAGGCGCAACCGGGCAACGCTGCATCACCGCAGTCGTTATTGCGTCTTTTGCATACCCTGAAGGGCAGTGCGCGGATGGCGGGCGCGATGCGGCTCGGCCAGCATTTCCATGAAATGGAAACCCGTATTGAAAACCTGATGCATATCGGGACTCCTTCGCCGCAGGCGATCGACGACTTGCTGGTTCGCTATGACCACGCGTTGCATCTGTTCGAGGAGTTGCAGAACCCTGGCGCGAGCAAGCAAGCTGCGCTGGAAGGCGGTGCCCTCAGTCTCGTGACCGAAGCGCAGGCTGCCGGCGCCGGCGGGCAGGAAACCAATGGGGAGTCGTTGGTTCTGGCGCCGCTAATGCCGGCTCACAGCGACCGTTTTCACAATGCTGCGATGCCGGTCGCCAAGCCCGCTGCCAATGCCGCGCCGGTTCCGCTGGTGCGGGTGCGCGCCGATATTCTCGATCGCCTTGTGAACCAGGCCGGTGAAGTATCGATTTCGCGCTCCCGACTCGAAACCGAAGTCGGGACATTACGGCAATCCTTGTCGGAACTGACCGAAAACGTAGTTCGCTTGCGCGACCAGTTGCGTGAGATCGAGATGCAGGCCGAGACACAGATTACGTCGCGAATGGCGCATTCGGCCGACCGCGAATTCGACCCGTTGGAGTTCGACCGCTTTACGCGCCTGCAGGAATTAACGCGCATGATGGCCGAGAGCGTCAACGACGTCGGTTCGGTACAACAGAATCTGAGCCGCACACTGGAGAGCGCCACCGGCGACCTCGGCATCCAGGCGCGCCTGACGCGCGACCTCCAGCAGGACCTGATGCGGGTGCGCATGGTGCAGTTCGCGAGCATTTCGGAGCGGTTGTATCGCGTCACACGCCAGGCCGCCAAAGAGCTCGACAAGCGGGTCAATCTGGATATCCGCGGCAGTGCGGTGGAGATAGACCGCAGCGTCCTGGAAAAGATGGCAGGGCCGTTCGAGCACTTGCTGCGCAACGCGATCGTGCACGGCATCGAATCGCGTGAAATGCGCCGCGCGGCCGGCAAGGACGAAACCGGCGAACTGCTGGTTGAGATCCGCCAGGAGGGAAATGAAGTCGTCATCCAGTTTGCGGATGACGGCCAGGGTCTGAATCTCGACGGTATCCGTAAAAAAGCCATCAGTACCGGACTGCTCACGGACGAAAGCAACCTGTCTGATGAAGAAGTGCGTGACCTGATTTTCCACCCGGGCTTCTCGACGGCCGACGCGGTCACCGAGCTGGCGGGCCGGGGGGTCGGGATGGATGTGGTCCGTTCCGAAGCTGCCGCTCTCGGTGGACGGGTCTCCACATGGTCGGAACGCGGCAAAGGCGCGCGGTTCACGATCCACCTGCCGCTGACGTTGGCGGTGACGCAGGTTGTATTGTTAATCAGCGGTGGCAAGACATATGCCGTGCCTTCGGTACTGGTGGAGCAGGTGCAGCAGCTCAAGTCGAATCCGCTGGCGGCCGCGTACAACGATGGCGCTGTCGTGTGGCAAGGGCAGCGCGTACCGCTGTACTATCTGCCCGGATTGCTGGGCGACAGGAACGCGGCGCCCGTTGCGCAGCAATACTCGCCACTGATGATTCTGAAAAGCGGCACCGACCGGGTCGCGATCCACGTTGACGAAATCGTTGGTAACCGCGAGGTGGTGGTCAAGAATATCGGACCGCAGCTGGCACGCATGATCGGGATTGCCGGGGCTACTGTATTGGGTTCCGGTGAAATCGTCCTGATCGTGAACCCGGTGCCCCTGGCACAGCGTGGTGTCCATGAGTATGTCCGCGCGCCGCGTCTGACGTCGTCCGGTGCGCCGGAATCGATGGGGGCCGTGGCGGAAATGGCTGGCAAGCAACCGGCTGAGCCGGCGGCCGGACCGATACAGGGGCTGCGCACGCAAAGTATCGTGATGGTGGTGGACGACTCGCTGACGGTCCGTCGCGTGACGCAGCGACTGCTGTCCCGCGAGGGGTATCAGGTCGTACTGGCCAAGGACGGCGTCGACGCGCTGGAACATCTGCAGTCGATTTCGCCAGACGTAATGCTGGTGGATATCGAGATGCCGCGGATGGATGGTTTCGACCTGACCCGCAACGTGCGCGGCGATGAACGGACCCGGCGCATTCCGATCATCATGATCACGTCGCGTACCGCCGAAAAGCATCGTAACTACGCGATGGAATTAGGCGTCAATGAATATCTCGGCAAGCCGTATCAGGAAGAGCGTCTGCTCAACCTGATTGCCGGGTTCGTCAAGAAAGATCTACCGGTCGCCTGATGCTGGTGCTTCCGGATAAAAACCCGCAGTTTACTGCGGGTTTTTTATTTTGGGCGGCGGACAACCGGGTTAAACCTCGTCCCCGGACGGTGCCTGCACGTTTTTGACAACCGCATACCGCGCCAGAGTCTTCTCGCGTGCAGCATCGTGCTGCACGACTGGCATCGGATAATCGAGCTCCGGAGCGTCTGCTCCAGGCATCAACCACGGGGTGTGGATAAATTTGTCGGGAATCTTGTCGAGCTGCGGCAGGTAACGCCGGATGAAGCTTCCTTTGGGGTCGAACTTTTTCGACTGGGTCACCGGATTGAAGATGCGAAACCAGGGCTGCGCATCGCAACCGGTGGACGCGGCCCATTGCCAGCCGCCGTTATTGGCTGCCAGATCGTAGTCATTCAGCTGCCGGGCGAAATAGCGCTCTCCGCGCCGCCAGTCAATGCCGAGATCTTTGATCAGGAACGATGCCGTTACCATGCGCAAGCGGTTATGCATGTAACCGGTTTGGTTGAGCTGTGCCATCGCCGCATCGACCAGCGGATAACCGGTCCGGCCGGAGCACCATGCTTCGAATAAAGCATCGGATTCGGCTCCCGTCTCCCAGCGGATACCGTCGTATTCCGGTTTGAAGGCACGTCCCTCCACATGCGGATGATGATGCAGGATCATGAAGTAGAAGTCGCGCCAGATCAGCTCGGACAGCCAGGTCGCCGCGCCGCTGCTGCCGACGGCATCCATCCTCATCGAATGAACGGCGAGCCGGGCGAGAGCGCGAATTGAGACGGTGCCAAAGCGCAGATGCACTGACAGGTAAGACGGTCCCTTGACGGCCGGGAAGTCGCGCGTCAGGTGATAGTTGCCCATGCGGCCTGCAAAGTCGGCCAGCCGTGCCTGTCCGCCTGACATGCCGGGCGTTATACCGAGCGACGACAGGTTGGTCTTCTCGAAGCCAAGCGCGGGGAGCGGCGGTATGCTGTGCTGCGCCGACTCTGTGCATTGCGCCAATCGTGAACTGTATGAATCAACAGGGTAGGGCTGCAAATAAAAATCCCCGCCTTCGGAGTGCAGCTTCCTGAGCCATGCGTTCTTGTATGGCGTAAATACTGAAAACGGGGCGCCGGCCTGCGACAGCACTTCGACCTTTTCGAAGATCACCTGATCCTTGAAAGTCAGCCATGAGCGGCCGCTTGCGCGAAGCGCCTGCGCAACCCTGGCGTCGCGCTCGATCGCCTGGGGTTCATAGTCATGGTTGGCAAACACGGCATCGACCCCAAGCCGGACAGCCAGTCGCGGGATTTCTTCCGTGGCCGTTGCATGACTGACAATAAGCGCGCCGCCGAGCCGGCGCAATTCGGCATCCAGTTCTGCTACACAGTCATGGATGAATTCGACCCGGCGGTCATGGCGCGATAATTTGCCCAGAATCTCGTTATCGAACACAAAGACGCAGTACACCGCGTCGCTTTGTTTCAGGGCATGATAAAGCGCCGCGTGGTCAAAGCTGCGCAGGTCCCGGCGGAACCATACGAGCGACTTGCGAAATTTCTGCATACTTACTTTTCTGTTTAAGGCCTTTTTGTACTGTCCTGCTTCGAGAGGCCTGGACGTAAAACTGCTAAAATGCTCATCATGGTGAAGCAAAGCAAGTCACGTAGATCCCCATCCAAGCCTGGGCGCGCTCAGGATACACCCGATTTTTCCGAAGCATTTGACGCCGTGTCTTCCAGCGACCTCCAACTGGCCGATCATTTCCTGATTGCGATGCCGTCCATGCTCGATCCGATTTTCGGTGGCACGGTCATCTATGTTTGCGAACATAACGACAGCGGCGCCCTGGGCGTGATCATCAACAAGCCGACCGACATGACGATGGACGTCTTGTTCGAGCGCATCGACCTGAAGCTCGAGATTGCCGCCAAACGCATTTCCTTGGACCCAAGGCTGGTCATGTTCGGCGGCCCGGTGCAAGTCGAGCGCGGCTTCGTGCTGCACTCGCCGGTGGGCACTTTCTCGTCGACCATGAGGGTGACGGACGAGGTCGGCCTGACGACGTCGAAGGATGTGCTGGAAGCGGCAGCGATCGGCCGCGGACCGGAGCGCCTGCTGGTCACCCTCGGCTGTGCCGGATGGAGTGCGGGTCAACTTGAGGATGAAATTTCCAGGAACGGATGGCTCACGGTGCGTGCCGACCCCTCCATCATCTTTGACCTGCCGATAGAGCAGCGCTTTGCCGCCGCCATCAAACTGCTGGGTATAGATCCGATGATGCTGGCGGGCGACGTGGGACATGCGTAAAGCCTAGCCAGTGGAGACAGTACTTGGTTTCGATTTCGGTTTGAAACGCATCGGTGTCGCAGTCGGCAATACCTTGCTCAGACAGGCGCAGCCGCTCACCGTCATCACCGCCGCCACCAATGACGCGAAGTTTTCCGCGATCGCCGCACTGATAGAGGAGTGGCAGCCGGGGCGTTGCGTGATCGGCTTGCCGAGCCACCCGGACGGCGCGGAACATGAAATGACGGTCCGCTGCCGCCGCTTTGCGAATCAATTGAACGGACGCTTTGGCGTCGCTACTGTCCTGGTGGACGAGCGGTATTCCTCCGCGGTGATCCCGCACCGGCGCGGCGAGGTCATCGATGCGGAGGCCGCCGCAATCATTTTGCAACAATACTTCAACGAATATGCCGAACCCTAAACTCGATGCCGAGGCACTGTACACGGTGCTGTCGGAACGCCTCAAGGCCGGGCTGAAGAATGCCGAGAATGTCGCCATCGTCGGTATCCACTCCGGAGGCGCGTGGTTGGCTGAGCGCCTGGCGATGGAATTGCAACTGACGGAACGTCTCGGCTTCATCGACGTGTCGTTCTACCGTGACGACTACGCTGAAAAAGGGCTGCATGCCGAAGTGAAGCCCACCCAGATTCCGTTTGAAGTGGACGGCGCGACTATCGTCCTGGTGGATGACGTGCTGTACACGGGACGCACCACGCGCGCGGCGATCAACGAACTTTTCGACTACGGCCGTCCGGCGAAGATCATGCTGGCTGCCCTGGTCGATCGCGGCGGACGCGAGTTGCCGATCGCCGCCGATTTCATCGCCGACACAATCAAACTATCCGATGACCAACAACTCGTACTGCAGCGCGCAGACGACGGCCGATTCTCCCTCACGGTGGACCATGCATAACCCGCAATTGAACAAAAACGGTGAGCTGCAGCATTTGCTCACCATTGAAGGCCTGCCGAAAACGGTCATCAACCATATACTGGACACCGCGTCCTCGTTCGTCAGCATCAGCGATCGCGAGGTCAAGAAGGTTCCGCTCATGCGTGGCAAGAGCGTGTTCAACCTGTTCTTCGAAAATTCGACGCGCACCCGGACCACGTTCGAGATCGCATCCAAGCGGTTGTCGGCGGACGTCATCAACCTCAACATCTCCGCATCCAGCGCCAGCAAGGGCGAGTCGCTGCTCGACACCATCGATAACCTGGCAGCGATGCACGCCGACATGTTCGTAGTGCGCCACGCGCAGTCGGGCGCGCCATACCTGATCGCCAAGCACCTGATCGATACTGATCAACCGCATGTACACGTAGTGAATGCGGGCGACGGCCGTCATGCGCATCCGACCCAGGGCTTGCTGGACATGTACACGATCCGGCATTACAAGAAGGATTTCACCAACCTGACGGTGGCGATCGTCGGCGACATCCTGCACAGCCGGGTAGCGCGTTCCGATATTCATGCACTGACGACGCTCGGCGTACCCGAAGTGCGCGCCATTGGTCCACGCACGTTGCTGCCGGGCGGGCTCGAGCAGATGGGCGTGCGTGTCTTTACCGACATCAACGAAGGCCTGAAGGGCGTCGATGTGATCATCATGCTGCGCTTGCAGAACGAGCGCATGAGCGGCGCCTTGCTTCCTTCAGCACAGGAATTTTTCAAGAGTTATGGCCTGACGCCGGAGCGTCTGGCCCTCGCCAAGCCGGATGCAATCGTCATGCACCCGGGCCCGATGAACCGCGGCGTTGAAATCGATTCGGCGGTGGCCGATGGTGCGCAAGCGGTGATCCTGCCGCAGGTGACGTTCGGCATAGCGGTACGCATGGCGGTGATGAGTATTTTGGCGGGAAATTAAAACAATGAAGATCCATATCAAGAATGGCCATCTCATCGATCCGGCCAACGGTGTCGATGCGCGACAAGATTTATACATCGCCGCGGGCAGGGTGGTTTGCATAGGGAAGGCGCCCTCCGGCTTCACCGCCACCAGGACGATCGATGCGGCCGGATTGGTCGTTGCGCCGGGCCTGATCGACCTGAGCGTGCGCTTGCGCGAGCCGGGTTATGAGTACAAGGCAACGCTGGAATCCGAAATGCAGGCGGCAATGCAGGGTGGCGTGACCAGCCTGGTGTGCCCGCCCGACACCGACCCGGTGCTGGACGAACCGGGCCTGGTGGAGATGCTGAAGCATCGGGCCAAAACCCTGAACCAGGCCCATGTCTATCCGCTCGGCGCTTTGACGATGGGTCTGAAAGGCCTGGCGCTCACCGAAATGGCGGAGCTGACCGAAGCAGGCTGCATCGGTTTTTCCCAGGCTGACCAACCGATACTCGACACCAACGTGCTGATGCGCGCGATGCAGTATGCCAAGACCTTTGGCTACACTGTGTGGCTGCGTCCGCAGGATGCACATCTTGGCCGCGGCGGCATCGCGCACAGCGGACCGGTCGCCTCGCGCCTGGGCTTGTCCGGGGTGCCGGTCATTGCGGAGACAATTGCGCTGCATACGATTTTCGAACTGGTGCGCTCCACTGGCGCGCAAGTGCACTTGTGCCGCATCTCATCGGCTGCCGGACTGGACCTGATACGCGCGGCGAAGAAGGAAGGTTTGCCGGTCACCTGCGACGTCGGCGCGCACCATATTCATTTAATCGATGCCGACATTGGCTTCTTCGATTCGAATGCGCGTGTCACTCCGCCGTTCCGCGCGCAGCGCGACCGCGATGCGATCAGGCAGGCGCTGCTCGACGGCACCATCGATGTGATCTGCTCCGATCACACCCCGGTCGATGACGACGAAAAACTGCTGCCGTTCGGCGAAGCGTCGCCGGGTGCAACCGGCCTGGAATTGTTGTTGTCGCTGGCGCTGAAGTGGGCTGACGAATGTGTGCAGAAATCGCAGCAGCCATTGTTCAAGGCGGTCAGCAAAATTACTTCGGACGCGGCACGGGTCGTTGGTCTTAAGTCCGGCCAGCTTGGGGTCGGCAGCATCGCTGACGTCTGCATATTTGATCCCGAGACGCGCTGGAAGGTGGATGCGAAAGCGCTCGCCAGCCAGGGCAAGCACACGCCCTTCCTCGGTTACGAACTGGCCGGGCAGGTGAAGACGACGATAGTCGCCGGGCATATCGCTTTCGAGCGCGCCGCGGTACCCGGGCGCGAATGATCGCGTACCGGCTGTTGCGGGTCGTGCTGCATCTTTTTGAAGGCTTGCTGACGTGCGCGCTGGTTTTTCCGGCGGTGAATCGCGCGGGACGCGAGGCGCGCATACACCGGTGGTCGAAGAAACTCGTAGCACTCTGCGGCATCCGCGTTGAAATCAACCCTGCAGCGCATGGGCAGCCGGCTTCGCATGCGATGATCGTCGCCAACCATGTGTCCTGGCTGGACATCTTCGTGATCAATTCACTGCATTCCTGCCGCTTCGTGGCGAAAGCGGATATCCGCGACTGGCCGCTGATCGGCTGGTTATGCGACAAGGCCGGCACGGTTTTCATTTCGCGCGGGAAGGTGCGCGATGTGCGCAGGATTTATGAAGGCCTCGTGACCAGCCTCCATGCAGGGGAGCATGTGGCGTTCTTCCCCGAAGGGACCACGTCTGCGCAGGGAACGGTGCTGCCTTTCCATGCCAACTTGTTTGAAGCGGCGATCGAAGCGCGCGTGCCGATACAGCCCTATGCATTGCGCTATGTCGATGCGCGAGGCAATCACCACCCGGCAGTGGAATTTATCGGCGAGACGACGTTTGTGCAAAGCATGCTGTGGATCCTGAAGGCGAAGGGGATCACTGCGTGTATAGAGATTTTGCCGGTTATTCCTGTCGAGGGAACGCCGCACCGGCGGGAGCTCGCCGCCGCGGCACATGAATCAATCTCGCAAGCCGTATTCGCCGATCAGATCTCACCCGGCCGCTGATACTGCGGGCACTGCACCTGAATCACTGAGCGGTCTTCCAGGCAAACCGCACTAAGTTTGCCGCCCCACAGGCAACCGGTATCGAGGCCGATCAGGTTGGGGCGCACCGTCAATCCCAGCGTCGACCAATGTCCGAACCCGATTGGCACCTCCACGGTCCGGCGACCCGGCACGTCAAACCAGGGCATGTATCCCGGCTGGGGCATTTCGACCCCCTTGCCGTGAAGCAGCTGCATCCTGCCGTCGACCGTGCAATAACGGATGCGGGTCAACGCATTCACGATGCAACGCAAGCGGTCCATGCCTGCGAGCCCTTCATCCCATTTGTCCGGCAGGTTGCCGTACATCTGCCGCAGGAAGTCGATCCAGTCGGGGCCGCGCAGCACGGTTTCCACTTCACTTGCAAGCTCGAGCGTTTGCTCCGCTGTCCATTGCGGCAACACGCCCGCATGCACCAGCAAATGTCCTTGCTCAAACAGCGCCAACGGCTGCATGCGCAGCCAGTCGAGCAATTCTTCGCAATCCGGAGCGGCCAGGATGTCGTCGATTGTGTCGGAGGCGCCGGGTTTTCGAATACCTTGCGCGACCGCCAGCAAATGCAAATCGTGATTGCCCAACACCGTGCGGGCGTTACTACCCAGTGAGCGGATCAGTCTCAGCGTCGCCAGCGAGTTCGGGCCGCGATTGACGAGGTCGCCGACAAAGATGAATTTCGGATTGGTGCTTGCGGAATGAATTCGTTCAAGGAGTTCAACGAGATTCGGGTGGCATCCCTGTAGGTCGCCAATGGCGTAAGTCGACATAAAAAATCTGCAATGACCAAAATAGCTGAATGTTGCCGTGAAAAAATGAAAAAGGCAAAGTTGCGGCGGTCGATGCGCTGACGCCCGCACAAAAAATTCGGCCGGCTATTCCTGCGCAACGGAAGAAATAACATGGCCGATCCCTCGCCGCGCATTCCAGGCGGCTACAAACTTGATCTTCAGCAAGGACCGTTGCAAGAGTGGCACTGGTGGCGCCCTCTTACTGCGCAACGTCAAATCGCGGGGTATCGCTTCGCTCAGACTGTTTTGACGCAAACGACATTAAGTAAAAGCGGACGGCAAGACCCTTGACATCATGAAGACACATAAACATCCGACGCTGCAAATGCGTGGCGCCCGGAAAGCTTCAGGACTTTGTGTCAGGAATGAAGTGGCGCTGCCAAGTGGAGAAAGTTTTACCCGATTATCCCATGCCTCACCTGGTTAGGAACTGCGAGATCGCACTATGTTAATTCCCATCATTCTTTCCGGCGGCGCTGGAACCCGGCTTTGGCCAGTATCACGCGAGGCGCACCCGAAGCCTTTCATGCGCATCGGCGGCGGCAAAAGCCTGCTGAAGCAAACGCATGAGCGCGCTTTGGCGGTCGCTGGTAACACCGCACCGTTGATCGTCACCAACCGCGACTATTATTTCCTGTCTCGCGACGAGCTCGCTGAACAGGAGACCAAGCCGCGATACCTGCTTGAGCCGACCGGCCGCAACACCGCGCCCGCAATTGCAATGGCGGCGCTGTGGGCGATGGAGCAGGACGAGGATGCCTGCATGCTGGTCCTGCCGGCAGACCACTTGATCAAGGATACGCCGACCTTTTACACCGCGGTCCAACATGCGGAAGCGCTTGCGAGAGACGGCTTCCTGGTGCTCTTCGGAGTACGTCCGAGGGCGCCGGAAACCGGCTTCGGCTACATCGAGATGGGCAACAACGTCAGCCAGCATGCGAATTTCGTGCAGCGGTTCGTGGAAAAGCCCGATGCGGTCACCGCCGCACGGTACCTGGCCCAGGGCAATTACGTCTGGAACAGCGGCATGTTCTGCTTCAAGGCAAGCTCCATCCTGGATGCCTTCGAAACCTACAACCCGGCCCTGCTGGAGGCGGCGCAATCGGTTTGGAAGAATACGCCGCTTGAACTCGACAAGATGGTGCTGCCGCCCGCCTTTAACGAACTGGAAAACATTTCCATCGATTATGCGGTGATGGAGAAAGCGAAGAACATCGCCGTTATTCCCGGCGATTTCGACTGGAGCGATATAGGCGCCTGGAATGCGGTAGCGGAAGCAAGTACTGCTGATGCCGACGGCAACTCCAGCAACGACTGCCAGACCATCATGATCGACAGTCACAACACCCACATCGAGACCAATAACCGGCTGGTTGCAGTCATTGGCGCCGAAAACCTGATTGTCATCGACACACCTGACGCGCTGCTGGTGGCGGATAAATCGAAAAGCCAGGAAGTGCGCCAGGTGGTGAGCCGCCTGAAAGCCGCCGGCCATGAAGCGCACAAGACACACCGTACCGTGATGCGACCGTGGGGCTCGTACACCGTGCTGGAAGAAGGCCCCGGGTTCAAGATCAAGCGCATAGTGGTCAAGCCCGGTGCATCGCTTTCCTTGCAAATGCACCACAAGCGCAGCGAACACTGGGTGATCGTGTCCGGCACTGCCGAAGTGGTGAACGGTGAACAAGTCATTGAATTGCAGGCGAACGAATCGACATATATCCCGGCGGGGAACAAGCATCGCCTCACCAATCCCACAGCCGTTGAACTGGCGCTGATCGAGGTGCAGTGCGGCCCCTACCTGGGTGAAGACGATATCGTCCGGTTTGAGGACGTGTACGGCAGGGTGGTATAGAGGTTTTGCGGCGGGTGCGTCAGATGCGCACTTGCCGTGAGAGGAATCTTTTCATTGCGTATGCCCGGCTTTTCGGAGAAAGCTTTTATCGGCCAGGGATGCCTGCATCCCGGCTTATTTACAAACGTTAAACAGAACTGAAAAATGAATAAACCATTGAGCGCGGTAATCACCGGAATCACGGGCCAGGATGGCGCCTATCTGGCCGAACTGCTATTAAGCAAGGGTTATAAAGTGTACGGCGCATACCGCCGCACCAGCTCCGTCAATTTCTGGCGCATCGAAGAACTCGGTATCGACAAGCATCCCAACCTGGAGCTGGTCGAGCATGACCTTACCGACGTGAGCTCGAGCATCCGCCTGCTGCAGAAGACCGGCGCGCGCGAGGTTTACAACCTGGCGGCCCAAAGCTTTGTCGGCGTGTCATTCGACCAGCCCGCGACCACAGCTGAAATTACCGGCGTGGGCGCGCTCAATTTGCTGGAAGCGATACGCATCGTCGACACGTCGATCCGCTTCTACCAGGCTTCCACCTCCGAAATGTACGGCAAGGTGCAGCAGATTCCGCAGACCGAAGACACACCTTTCTATCCGCGCAGCCCTTATGGGGTAGCGAAGCTGTACGCGCACTGGATCACCATCAACTACCGCGAGTCGTACGACATGTTCGCGAGCAACGGCATCCTGTTCAATCATGAATCGCCGTTGCGAGGACGCGAATTCGTCACGCGCAAGATTACCGACACGGTGGCTAAAATCCGTCTGGGCAAGCTCGATCTGCTCGAACTGGGGAACATGGACGCCAAGCGGGATTGGGGCTTTGCGAAGGAATATGTCGAAGGCATGTGGCTTATGCTGCAAGCGAAAGAGCCGGATACCTATGTGCTCGCCACAAACCGCACCGAGACCGTACGCGACTTTGTGAAGATGGCATTCAAAGCGGCCGACTTCCAGATTGAATGGCGCGGCAAGGGCGAGCAGGAGGTCGGCGTCGATGCGTCGACCGGGAAGACGCTGGTGCGTGTCAATCCGAAATTCTATCGGCCGGCGGAGGTTGATTTGCTGATTGGCGACCCGGCCAAGGCGCGCGAAAAGCTCGACTGGAAGCCGAAAACCACGCTGGAGCAGTTGTGCGAGATGATGGTGCACGCTGACCTCCGGAGAAACCAGAATGGATTCTCCTTCTGAAAATGCCGAGGCGGCCAGGCGTGGATGTGTACTGCTGACGGGAGCCCGTGGCTTTACCGGCACGTATCTGCGCGCCGAACTTGAAGCAGCCGGTTTTAGTGTGATAGGCGGAATAGTCGGTGCGGGCGCAGGTCCGCACGAGGTCACCCTGGACATTACTTCTCTGGATAACTGCCGGCGGGTGATGGAGAGGATACGGCCAGACTACCTTGTGCATCTGGCCGCCATCACATTTGTCCAGCATGCCGATGCCGAGGCGTTCTATCGGGTTAACGTGATCGGCACGCTGAACTTGCTTCAGGCGCTGGCGGATGCGCGGATCAACCCACGCAACGTAGTCGTGGCCAGCAGCGCCAACATCTATGGCAATGCCTTTTCGGAAGAAATCATTGAATCGCAGTTGCCTCAGCCGCTGAACCACTATGGGGTCAGCAAACTGGCGATGGAGCATATGGTCCATACCTGGGCCGACCGCATTCCGATCGTGGTGACGCGCCCGTTCAATTACACTGGGGTAGGCCAGGAACCGCATTTCCTGGTGCCGAAAATCGTCGCCCATTTTGCGCAACGCCGGTCGGAAATCGAATTGGGCAACCTCGACGTCGCGCGCGAATTTTCCGATGTTCGGATGGTGGCCCTGGCATACCGCCGGTTGATAGAAGAAGCCCCGGCTGGGGAGACCTTCAATATCTGTTCAGGCGTCGCCTATTCACTTACCGAGGTGCTCGCCATGATGGAGGAGATTGCCGGCTATACAATCAAGGTCAAGGTCAATCCCGTCCTTACTCGTTACAACGAAGTGAAGCGATTGGTCGGGTCTACAAGAAAACTGGATGCCGTCATCGGCCATATCAATACATTCCCTTTGCGCCAAACGCTAGCCTGGATGTACCACGCATGATTACTCTCGGCCTGTCCACCAACCTGCTTGAACCGGATTACGTACGGCTGGGCGTCGACGGCATCGGCACGTATACGTCGGTACTGCTGAAAGGCCTGTCGTCTCACGGATGCAATGTACAGGGATGGTCTTTTCCGGCCTTGTTCGGAAGTGCCGGCCTGGCGGTCGGACGGGCGTTGCCGGCGGCACAGGAGTTCGCGTTTTTGCGAGATCTCGTGATCCCGCAATGTCGTACCAGGGTCGCGGTTGATATTTTCCACGCGACCGATTATCGGATCATACGCATGGACTGCCCCGTCGTTGCAACGCTGCATGACGCCTCGCCCATGCGGTATCCGGAATGGTACGGAGGCGGCATGCGACGACTGAAGAATTCCCTGCTGCGCAGAACGGCGAGGAATGCGGACCACGTGATCGCGCTATCGCATTTTTCGGTCAAGGAGCTGATGGAATGTTTCGGTGTCGACGAACGGCGCATCAGCGTGGTTCCGTGCGGCGTTGCGTCGCATTGGTTCGAAGCACCTGCGCCGGGAGTGACCGCCCGCATGCTTGCCAGGCATGGCCTGCGGCCAGGGTACTTCCTGTTTGTCGGGACCTTGCAGCCACGGAAAAATATCGAACGAATCCTGCAGGCGTACCTTGCGCTGCCGCCGGACGTGAGAAAAGAAAGGCAATTGGTTATCGCCGGTCGTGCCGGCTGGCTCTGTGAAGATCTGCTGATGCAGATTAAAGGCGCGCAGCAGCGGGGGGAGCCTGTGATATGGCTGGACTATGTGGCGGGGGAGGATGCATTGAGGCAGCTGTACGCGGGCGCGGGCGTGTTTGTATTTCCTTCGCTGCATGAAGGGTTCGGCATCCCCGTGGTTGAAGCGTTTGCGTCGGGTGTTCCGGTGGTGACATCGAATACCACCTCGTTGCCGGAAGTATCGCAAGGCGCCGCACTGGAGATCGACCCGTATTCAATCAAGGAACTGGGCGATGCCATGCTGCGCCTGACGCGCGACGAGGCGCTGCGGCAACGTTGTATCGGCGCCGGGCGTGCGCGCGCGGCGCAATTGACCTGGAGCCGCACCCTGGATGAAACGGCCGCGGTATATCGGTCTGTACTCGGGCACTGATTCCATGTCATCGACGCGCGTGCTCCATGTTTTCAAGACCTACTATCCCGACTCCCTCGGCGGGGTAGAGCAGGTGATCAGGCAATTGAGCACGGCCACCGCACCCATGAGCGTGGCAAACCGGATTTTCACGCTGAGCCGGCAGGCGAATACCGTGCCGCTGTTGCATGATGGTCCCACCGAGATCGTACGTGCCCAGGCGCACGTTGAAATCGCTTCCACGCCAATGTCTTGCCGCTCGTTCGCGGTATTCCGGGAAGCGGTGCGCAGGGCGGACCTGATTCACTATCACTATCCGTGGCCGTTCGGCGACCTGCTGCACCTGGTGGTGGCCAAGGCGAAACCTGCGGTGTTGACGTATCACTCGGACGTGGTGCGACAGCGTGTCCTGATGCCGCTCTACCGGCCCCTGATGCGACGTTTTTTTTCGAACCTGCGGGCAATTGTGCCGACCTCGCCCAACTACTTGCAAAGCAGCGAGCTGCTGCAGGATTATCGCGACAAGTCCACGGTCATTCCCATCGGGCTGGACGAAGCCAGCTATCCACAGCCTACGCCGTCCCGCGTGCAATACTGGCGCGAACAAGTAGGCGAGCAGTTTTTCTTCTTCGTCGGTGTGCTGCGCTATTACAAGGGACTGCATATCCTGCTTGAGGCCTGCGCCAATACCGCGTGCCGGGTGGTGATAGTCGGCGCCGGCCCGGTAGAGGCCGATCTTAAACAGCAGGCATTGCGGCTCGGCCTTAAGAACGTGCGGTTCCTCGGGGCCGTCTCGGACGAGGATAAGGTCGCGTTGCTCAAGCTGAGTCGCGCGGTCGTGTTCCCGTCGCATTTACGCTCGGAAGCTTTTGGCGTCACCCTGCTCGAGGGCGCGATGTACAACAAACCGCTGATTTCGTCGGAAATCGGCACCGGCAGCAGCTATGTCAATATCGATGGCGTGACGGGCCTGGTAGTGCCGCCGAATGATCCGCTTGCGCTGCGCAAGGCAATGGAGCTACTCGATGGCGACCATGCGCTTGCGGCCGAGATGGGAATGCGAGCAAGAAAACGCTACGAACAACTCTTCACCGCTAAAAGAATGGCCGAGTCTTATGTGTCCTTGTATCGCAGGGTATTGGACGGCTCGCCGCAGGAATGACCGCCACGCTTTGTCCACCATCAACATCCCCATCGCGCTTGAGATAAGTTAAGCCGGCTGGAAGTCACGATCAAATCCATACTACGCTGATCTATCATAAGTCCTCCTTGATATTGTCTTTTCATTAATTTCCCTGCATGCGGCAGGGTATGCCGCTGGGGAAAATGGCAGGCAAACCCGGCGCGCGAAAACAGTGTCTACATTTTTCATCAGCTTCGCGATAGCGACATTCCTGACCTTGTTTTTGATTAAACAAGCGAGGCTGCATGGAACCGCGTTGGATTCCGACCTGATGAGTGTGCAAAAGGTGCATGCGACAGCAGTGCCGCGTATTGGCGGCCTGGCGATTTTCTTCGCGGTGGTTTTCGGCGCGATGGCGGCAAGCTGGCGTTCGCCGTCTCTCGCGCGGAGCATGCTATTGCTGCTGATCTGCTCCTCCATTGCGCTGATCGGCGGCCTTATTGAGGACTACACGCAGCGTGTCAGCCCGCTGCGCCGGCTGGTTTTTACTTTATGCGCCGCGGCGATGGGATATTTTCTGCTCGATGCGCGGATTGATCGCATTGACTGGCTATTTTCGCAATGGTCGTTACATTATCTGTGGATTGCATTGCCTTTAACTTTGCTGGCGGTCGCGGGTATTGCCAATGCAATCAACATCATCGACGGCTTTAACGGCCTGGCGGGAGTCGTCACGATATGCATGCTGTTCTCGCTTTGTTATGTGGCGCTGCAAGTCAACGATGTGTTCATCCTGGTTGCTGCTTTGCTGGTGGCCGGAGCAACAGCCGGTTTCCTGGTGTGGAATTACCCGGTCGGGTTTATTTTTCTGGGGGACGGCGGCGCCTATTTCCTCGGATTCATGCTGGGCGAGTTGTCGGTCATGCTGGTAATGCGCAACCCGCAGGTATCGACCTGGTATGCCGCGTTACTCCTGATTTATCCGGTATTCGAAACGCTGTTTTCCATATACAGGCGCCTGTTTTTGCGCGGCAAATCCCCGGGCCTGCCGGACGGGATACATTTGCATAGCCTGATTTTCCGGCGCGTGGTGCTATGGGCCGTCGGTAATGACGGATCGGCGCTTACCCGTCGCAATGCGCTGACGTCGCCTTATCTATGGCTGCTGTCCCTGTTGGCGGTCATTCCCGCGACCGTATTCTGGCGTCACACTGGAATACTGATGGCCTTCTGTGCGATGTTCGTATTCGTTTATGTCTGGCTGTATGCGCGCATAGTGCGCTTCAGGTCGCCTCGCTGGTTGATTCTTGGAAGGCGAAGGTAGGGGTTTCCGCAGCCGTTGCCGACAAGCAGATGGTGCGCGGACTTGTGTTCGTTGATCATTTTTTAAGGAGCGAAGATGGATTTATCCCGTTTGTCATTGGCGGACCTGCGCGCATTGCAGGATCAGGTAACGCAAGAGGCCAAAAAGCGTGAGCAACAGGAACTGGAGGAGGCGCGCGAGCAGATCATCGCCATCGCGCAAAGTGTGGGTATGCCATTGAAGGAACTGCTCTCCAGCGACGTCCGCAACAGGAACAGCAACAGTGTAACGGCTCCCCGTTATCGCCATCCGGCGAACAAGTCCCTGCGCTGGAGTGGACGCGGCCGCCAACCGAGATGGGTCAAGGACTGGGTAGCTTCCGGGCAGCCGCTGGACGCTTTGCGCATATGAGCCTTTGCCGTTGCTCCGGGATTGCGCCGCCGGGGTAAAGCAGGGGTATCATTGCGTATTCTCCCGTTCCTTCCTGCAAACATGACGGCACTCTCACAAAGCATATTCAAGGCCTACGATATCCGGGGCATCATCGGCAAGACGCTGGATGCGTCGGTCGCAAAACAAATCGGCCAGGCATTCGGCTCAGCCGCGCGCGCGAAGGGCCAACAGGTAGTCGTCATCGGCCGCGACGGACGCTTGTCGGGTCCGGAACTGACAGCGGCGCTGGCGGCCGGTTTGCAGTCCACCGGTGTCGATGTGATTGACCTCGGCGTGGTCGCCACGCCGGTGCTGTACTTCGGCACCCAGGTGCTCGATACGCA
>JBBWZW010000058.1:0-14934 GCA_039649305.1 Burkholderiales bacterium | reverse complement strand
AAATTGATACTCCTTTCGTGCTATTGCTGTGAAAAACGCCGGGAGTCTCCGCCATAGACGGACTTCATCAGAACCCAATGTGCGTGCAAAAGCTGTGCCCGGGCAGAACCGATGAGCCTATGGCCATCCATGCAAGAATGCCTGCAAGAATTACAGGCACGGTGTAAAAACTACTTGAATTTTTTTCCTGGTTATTCGAGGAAAGAGCGAAGCAGCCGGTTAATGCGGTCCGGCTGCTCGTGTACGACCCAATGCGTGCCCTCGGGAATACGTTCGATTTTCAAGTCATCGACGAACTCTTCCAACCCGTCCAACTGGCTCGTCAGCAGCGCGATATCCTGTTCGCCCCAGATCACGCGCGTCGGCACCCTGACGCGAAAATCTTCCGGATTCATTTTCTTCAGGAGCCCTTCGTCGTGGGCGGTAGGTGGATGGAGCGGTGAAGCGCGGTAATAGTTCACTCCCCCGGTCAGGCCCCGCGACCAGCACTCGTGGTATTTCTCCCGGACCTGCGGCGTGAACCACGGGGTCGGCGATTTGCCCATCGCGTTGAAGAACTTTTCGAGCAGTGCGAAATTGTCTTTTGCAAGTGCGCCTTCGGAGCCCTGCCCGCGCAGCCAGTTCATGTACTCGCTGGCTTTTTGCTGCGGCGGGTCTGTTTCGAGCGCTTTCGTGAACAGGTATGGGTGCGGCGCGTTGATGATGACCAGCTTGTGAAGCAATTGCGGGAACGCAATCGTCAGGTTCCACGCGATTGCCCCGCCCCAGTCATGTGCAACCAGCACGAATTTTTCATAACCGAGTTGCGCCGCCAGCAAGCGCAAGTCATCAACGATATGCCGGGCCTTGTAGGCGCCGAGGTCGGTCGGCATGTCAGACAGGTTGAAGCCGCGCAGGTCCGGCGCCACCGCAAAATGATCAGCGCCGAACTCCGCCAGTTGCGCTTCCCATTCGTACCAGAACTCGGGAAAGCCGTGCACGAAGAGGATCAGGGGCTGGCCCTTCTCGCCGGCGCTGGCGTAATGCAGCCGCGTACCATTGGAAAGGTTGGCGAACTGGTTGCTCCGGATCGTGGCTGCCATGTCGTTCTCCCGTGGAATGCGGACTCGCGTACGCTTATTTGATATTTATTTTTGCCTGCAGCATCTCACGTATATGAGGCGCCGCTTCAAACGGATCGCTCGGATTGCGTTGCTGGACGATGTCCTCCAGCCTGGTTTGCACATTGCCCAATGCATGCGGATGCGAATAGATGTAGAACCTGCCGTCGCGAATCGCGTCAAAAGTACGCGCGGCCACCTGTGCAGCCGTGACCTTGCCCGACGATACCGCCTTTTCCGAAACCGCTTGTGCCGCGCGCTGGCTGGGCGTCTGCTCCCCTCCTGGCCGCAATTCATCCGGACGATTGCGTTCCGAGTGGCTGATGCCGGTGGGGACGAAATAAGGACACAGCACCGAGGCGCTGATCGGTGCCTTGACCAATCGCAGGTCGTGATAAAGCGACTCTGTCAGCGACACTACCGCGTGCTTGGAAACGTTATAGATGCCCATGTTAGGCGCATTCAGCAAGCCGGCCATCGATGCGGTGTTGACGATATGGCCTTCGTATCCCGGCTCTTTTTTTGCGCATTCCAGCATCAGCGGCGTAAAAATGCGCACACCGTTAACCACACCCATCAAGTTCACGCCAAGTACCCATTCCCAGTCGGCCTGCGAGTTTTCCCAGACCAGGCCCCCGGCAGCGACACCGGCGTTATTGAAGACCAGGTGTACGGCGCCGAACCGGTTCATCGTCGCATCGGCCAGCGCCTGCAGCTGCTCGGCCTTGCTTACGTCGCACCGCATCGCCAATACCTGCGCACCTTGCGCCTCGAGTTCGGATTTAGCCTTATCGAGTGCCTCCTGTTGCACGTCGGCCAGCACCAGTTTCATGCCGAGTGTTGCTCCGATGTTGGCGAACTCGCGTCCGAATCCGCTTGCGCCGCCGGTGATGACTGCGACCCTGCCCTGAAGATTTATCATGGTCCGCTCCCTGATTCCTAAATCAGTTTTACGAGTTGCTTTCCGAAGTTCCGGCCCTTGAGCAGCCCAAGGAATGCTTCAGGCGCGGACGGCAGTCCCTGCGCAATCGACTCGCGGAATTTCAGCTTGCCGCTCGCTACCAGCGTACCGAGTTCCTTCAGCCCCTGCGGCCAGAGATCCATGTGTTCAGACACGATGAAACCGCGCATCGTCAGCCGCATGGTAAGTAAATTGCGGACGTTATTGATTGCCATCGGCTGGCCGTCGTAGCCGGAGATCAGGCCGCACAGTGCGATGCGTCCGAACGGGTTCATACGTGCGAGGCTGGCGTCGAACACCTGGCCGCCGACGTTTTCAAACACCCCGTCGATACCGTCCGGCGTTGCCTTCGCCAGCTCGGCAACGAGGTTCCCCGCCTTGTAATCGATGCAGGCGTCGAATCCCAGCTCGTTCACCACGTAGGCGCACTTCTCCGCCCCGCCGGCGATGCCAACCGCCCGGCAACCACGTTGTTTGGCCAGCTGGCCTACGACGCTGCCAACGGCGCCGCTCGCGGCGGATACGACCACCGTCTCGCCCTCTTTCGGCTGAATGATCTGCGTCAGTCCGTACCAGGCGGTCATGCCGGGCATTCCGACGGCGCCGAGATATGCTGACAACGGCACATGCGAATCATCGACCTTGCGCAGCAGCTTACCGTCGGACACACCCATTTCCGACCAGCCGAGCATGCCTTGCACCTTTTCGCCGACCACGAACTTCGGATTCTTCGACTCGACGATTTCGCCGACCGTGCCGCCGACCATCACTTCATTCAAGGCCTGCGGGGCGGCATAGCTTTTGACGTCTTCCATCCGCATGCGCATGTACGGATCGAGCGACAGAAAATAATTCCGGATCAGCACCTCACCGTCCTTGAGCGCCGGTACCGGCACCTCCTCGAGGCGAAAATTAGCGGGGACGACCTCTCGCTGCGGACGGGAAGCCAGGACATATCGTTTATAGGTTGCCATAGATGCTCGCTCCGGTAGGATGTTTATTCATGTTCCAACTTCTTCGCCACGTCGAGACGCTTCAGATATTTAAAGGTCCCCATCGCTTTGGCGACCAGCTTGTCGCCGTTCCACATCTCCCCTTCGCAGAAGCACATGGTGGTTGACCTGTGAAACGCCTTGCCCTTGGCGACCATGCGGCCGCCCGCCTTGCCCCCGGGTTGCAGGAAGCTGGTCTTCATCTCAATGGTGACGCCGCCGCGCGCGTCCGGGTCCAGTGACCGTCCCGCCATGGACATGACCACGTCGAGCAGTGTCATCGTTACGCCACCGTGCGTCACGTGCCAGCTGTTCATGTGCCGCGTTTCCAGATTCAGCGCAACGGCGGCTTCGCCGTTTTCCATGCCGAGGAATTCGACACCCATGTCGTTCAGGAACGGGATCTCGGTCGGAAACGGTTGCGATACTCGTTTATCCATCAGTGCACCGCCGATACGCCACCGTCCACCGCGAGGATCTGGCCGGTAATGTGTTTGCCTGCGTCGGATGCGAATAGCAAGGCTGCGCCTTTGAGGTCTTCATCGTCGCCGATACGCTGGAGGGGCGCGCGTTGCGCAAGGTTGTCCTGCCCGAATTGCGCGAGCACGCCCTTGGTCATCTTCGATGGAAAGAATCCCGGCGCCAGGGCGTTCACGGTAATTCCGTAGCGTCCCCATTCGCCCGCAAGCGTGCGGGTGAAATTGACGACCGCGCCTTTCGACGTGTTATAGGCTATCGTTTGCATGGAATTCGGACCATTGCCGGCCAGCCCCGCAATCGATGCGATATTCACGATGCGGCCATACTTGCGTGGAATCATCGTTTGTTTGGCAACCGCTTGTGACAGCATGAAGATGCTACGCACGTTCAGGTTCATTACCTTGTCCCATGCCTCGACAGGATGGTCTTCGGCTGGTGCGCCCCATGTGGCGCCGGCGTTGTTGACCAGGATATCGATATGCCCGAGCCGTTTGATTGCTTCCGTCACGAGCGGCGCAATGGCCAATTCCTGCGACACGTCGGCGGCGATGGCGCTCGCTTCGATGCCATGCTGTTTCAGGTGCGCGACCGCTTCATCAAGATCGCCCTGCTTGCGCGAAGACAGTACGATTTTTGCGCCTTGCTCGCCCAGCGCATGGGCGATTTGAAGCCCAAGGCCGCGTGAGCCGCCGGTCACCAGTGCGGTCTTGCCGGTAAGGTCAAACAATTGCTGAATGGTGCGCATATTGTCTCCAGTGTTCGTTGAATGTCAGATGTTTTAAAACCATGCGTCCTGCATATCCAGCGTGGTCGTGTCGATGCTATCGAGCAGGTCCAGCTGGGGTTGCACCTTGGGAAGTTCCCACTTGAAGAAGAACGCGCAAGCCTGCAGTTTACCCTTATAGAAATTGCCGTCATGGCCGTTCTTGCCGACCGACAGCAACGCCTGTTCCAACCAGATCCACGCGACCACCGCGTGGCCAAATGCCTCCAGGTAGACCGATGCATTGGCCAGCGTCTTGTTCATGTCACCAGCGGAGTAGAGGCTGCGCGTGACGTGTTCAATGCGCTGCATGACTTCGGCCAGGTTCTTTGCGTAACCCGCGAGAGCCGCTACATCCAGCGCCTTCGAAACCGTGTTCTGCATCTCCGCGCCAAGCGCCTTGAACGCGGCGCCGTCTTGCATCGACACCTTGCGGCCCAGCAGGTCGAGCCCCTGGATGCCGTGCGTTCCTTCATGGATGGGATTGAGGCGATTGTCGCGATAGAACTGCTCGACATTATATTCGCGCGTATAACCGTAGCCGCCGTGAATCTGAATCGCAAGGCTGTTGGCTTCCAGGCACCACTGCGACGGCCATGACTTGGCGATCGGCGTCAGGATGTCGAGCAGCAACGTTGCATGTCGGCGCGCCTCTTCGGATTCCGATGTCCGCTCATCATCCACCATGCGGGCGCAATACAGGTTCAGCGCCAGGCCGCCTTCGACATAGGCCTTCTGCGCCAGCAGCATGCGCTTGACGTCAGTGTGCTGGATGATCGGGATCTGCGGCTGGGCTGGATCCTTTGCCATCGGCTGACGCCCCTGGGGACGCTGACGCGCGTATTCCAGCGAGTGCAGGTAACCGGTGTAGCCGAGCATGACTGCGCCGAGGCCGACCCCGATGCGTGCCTCGTTCATCATGTGGAACATGCCGCTCAGTCCCTTGTGCGGTTCGCCGACGAGGTAACCGATCGCGCCCGACTTGCCTCCCGGCCTGAACTTGCCTTCACCGAAATTAAGCAGGCAGTTGGTGGTGCCGCGGTAGCCCATTTTATGATTGAGGCCGGCCAGCACCACGTCATTGCGCTCGCCAAGCGAGCCGTCCGCATTCACCATTTTTTTCGGGACGATGAAGAGTGAAATGCCTTTGACACCGGGAATCAGCTTGCCGTCCGCACCGGGGATTTTCGCCAGCACAAGGTGCACGATGTTTTCCGAGAGCTCGTGCTCGCCCGCGGAAATCCACATCTTGTTTCCCTTGAGGCGATAACTGCCATCCTCCTGCAATTCCGCGCGGGTTGTGATATCCGAAAGAGACGATCCTGCTTGCGGTTCCGACAGGCACATCGTGCCGAAGAAACGGCCGGCCAGCATCGGCTTGACGTAGGTATCGATTTGCTCTTGCGTGCCGCACTTGAGCAAGGTGTTGGCGTTGCCGATAGTGAGGAAAGGATAGGCGGCGGTGCCGATGTTGGCGCCCTTGAAGTAGGCCAGTCCCGCCTTTTCAATCACGCATGGAAGTTGCATGCCGCCGAGTTCATAATCCTGCGCGGCGGCCATCAGGCCCGACTCAGAGAACGCTTTCAGCGCGGCTTTTACTTCCGGGATGATGTGGACGGCCTCGCCGTCGAAGTGAGGTTCCTGCTGGTCGTTTTTCTTGTTATGCGGCGCGAACAGGTCGGTGGCGATCTGCTCGCAGGTGTCCATCGCGGCGTTGAACGTTTCGCGGCTATGGTCGGCGAAACGCGAACGCCGCGCTAACGCTTCCGCATCCAGCCATTCATACAAAAGAAACTCGAGGTCGCGGCGGGAGATGATCTTGGATTGCATGGTAATCCTCCGTTCGTGGCGGCTGCGCACCACGAACGACAAGAGTTGTCGACGAAGCTGCGAATCAGACTACTTCGAACAAGCCTGCAGCGCCCTGGCCGCCTCCGATACACATCGTCACCACGACAAATTTCGCACCACGACGCTTGCCTTCGATCAGTGCGTGACCAGTCAGGCGTGCGCCAGAGACGCCATAGGGATGCCCGACCGCAATCGCACCGCCGTTGACATTGAGGCGATCACGCGGGATGCCGAGCTTGTCACTGCAGTACAGCACCTGCACCGCAAACGCCTCATTCAATTCCCACAGGCCGATGTCTTCGACTTTCAACCCGGCTTTCTTCAGCAGTTTGGGAATGGCGAACACCGGACCGATGCCCATTTCATCCGGCTCGCAGCCGGCCACTGCAAAGCCGCGGAAAATGCCGAGAGGCTGCAAGCCTTTCGCTTCGGCGACTTTGCTGTTCATTACGATGGCAACCGATGCGCCGTCGGAAAACTGACTCGCATTGCCGGCGGAAATCACGCCGCCCGGGATCGCGGTACGGATCTTCGACACGCCTTCCAGCGTGGTGTCGGCGCGTATGCCTTCGTCGGCAGAGATAGTGACTTCCCTCGAGATCAGCATGCCGCTGTCTTTGTCCGCCACGCCCATGATGGTGGTCATCGGCACGATTTCGTCGTTGAACTTGCCGGCAGCCTGGGCTGCCGCGGCACGCTGCTGGCTTTGCACGCCATACTCGTCCTGGCGCTCGCGGCTGATGTTATATCGTTTCGCTACGGTCTCGGCGGTTTGCAGCATCGGCCAGTAGACCTCGGGCTTGTTTTGCTTCAGCCATACTTCGGCAACCATGTGCCGGTTTGCTTCGTTCTGCACGCATGAGATTGACTCCACGCCGCCGGCTGCATAGATGTCGCCTTCGCCGGCGATGATGCGCTGGGCTGCGGTTGCAATAGTCTGCAGTCCGGATGAGCAGAAGCGATTAATGGTCATGCCGGCGGTCGTGACCGGGCATCCGCCACGCAATGCGATCTGCCGCGCAATGTTGCTGCCGGTTGCGCCCTCGGGTGTCGCGCAGCCCATGATCACGTCTTCAATTTCACCCGCTTCAATTCTGGCGCGTTCGATTGCCGCCTTGAGCACATGGCCGCCCAGGGTAGCGCCGTGAGTCATGTTGAATGCACCTTTCCAGGATTTGGCGAGTCCGGTGCGGGCGGTGGATACGATGACGGCGTCGGTCATGGGAGTCTCCTAGTTTTCGAATGAAATATGGATGATGAGGTCGGCGGTGGCACTGAAATCAGGTACGGCTTCTACTGGCTGGATTCTGAAATCGGATATCAGAATAACATAGTTTTAGCACGATCGTTCGCAAACGGTCTGCAATTTACGAACCGTACGGCCGCTCCCTGTTTACAAGGCAATTCAAGGCCTCCCGCTGTAAGTTTCTGTAAGTTTGGAGCAAGCGTCACGTAAGGTTCGGACTGCACACTCCTCCGCGTGCACCTATGCGCAAGTCACTTGCACATTCATACAAACCACTTGAGGAGATCAGCATGGCGACAGTACAAACAACTACTGCACGCGGCATGACGGCGGAGGAACGGAAAGTTATATTTGCGTCTTCGTTAGGCACCGTATTCGAATGGTACGACTTTTACCTGTATGGCTCGCTGGCAGCAATTATTGCGAAACAATTCTTTGCAGGTACTGATCCCAACACCGCGTTCATTTTTGCACTGCTCGCGTTTGCAGCCGGTTTTATCGTCCGTCCGTTCGGGGCGCTCGTGTTCGGTCGCCTCGGCGACATGATCGGCCGGAAGTACACCTTCCTGGTCACCATCCTCATCATGGGTTTTTCCACGTTCATCGTGGGCTTGTTGCCGACCTACGCATCGATCGGCATCGCAGCGCCGATCATCCTGATTTCGCTGCGCATCCTGCAAGGCCTTGCGCTCGGCGGCGAGTACGGCGGTGCGGCAACCTACGTTGCCGAGCACGCCCCGCACGGCAAGCGCGGCGCATTCACTTCGTGGATTCAAACCACGGCGACCCTGGGCCTGTTCCTTTCGCTGATGGTGATCCTGGGTGTGCGCACGGCTATCGGTGAAGCCGCATTCGCCGATTGGGGCTGGCGCGTCCCGTTCCTGCTCTCCGTGTTCCTGCTCGCTGTTTCAGTCTGGATCCGTTTGTCGATGAATGAGTCTCCCGCTTTCGCGCGGATGAAGGCGCAGGGCAAAACCTCCAAGGCGCCGCTGACCGAGTCCTTCGCGAAATGGAAAAACCTGAAAGTCGTTATCCTCGCACTGCTTGGCCTGACTGCGGGGCAGGCGGTTGTCTGGTACACCGGGCAGTTCTATGCGCTGTTCTTCCTGACCCAGACGCTGAAAGTCGACGGCCCCACCGCCAACCTGCTGATCGCCGCAGCGCTGGTGCTCGGCACCCCGTTCTTTATCGTGTTCGGTACGCTGTCCGACAAAATCGGCCGCAAGATCATCATCATGGCTGGCTGCCTGCTGGCGGCGGTGACTTACTTCCCGATCTTCGCCGCGCTGACACATTATGCAAATCCGGCACTGGAAAGCGCGATCAAGAACGCTCCTGTGGTAGTGACCGCTGATCCGAACGACTGTCAGTTCCAGTTCAACCCGACCGGCACCAAGAAGTTCACTTCTTCCTGTGACATCGCCAAAGCCAAGCTGGCTGCCGCTTCCGTCGCCTATTCCAACGTTGCCGCCCCGGCGGGAACAGTTGCCACGGTCAAGATCGGCGACAAGGTGCTGACTTCGTACAATGCCGCTACCCTGACCAAGGAAGATGCCGCGGCCAAAGAGAAGAGCTTCTCCAAGGACCTGGCGGACTCGATCAAGGCCGCGGGTTATCCGGCTAAAGCCGATCCTGCAGGCATCAACAAGGGCATGGTCCTGGTGCTGCTGACCCTCCTTGTGATCTACGTGACGATGGTGTACGGCCCGATCGCCGCAGTGCTGGTCGAGATGTTCCCGACACGCATCCGCTACAGTTCCATGTCGCTGCCGTATCACATCGGTAATGGCTGGTTCGGCGGCCTCCTGCCCACCACCGCGTTTGCGTTGGTTGCGTGGAAGGGCGATATCTACTACGGCCTCTGGTATCCGATCATCATCGCCATGTTCACGTTTGTAGTCGGCATGTTGTTCGTCCGCGAAACCAAGGACACCGACATCTACGCTGCAGACTGAACGTAAACATCCCGGGCCTGCCGCACGCGCAGGTCCGCGGTCTAAGCCGTCACGCTGTTTGCTGGCGGCTTTTTTTCGCCTGGAAGATTTCAGTTTTGATAAGTCGCGAGGAGTTTGTTCGGATTTGAAAGCATTTGGGCTGTCCAAAGACGCCTACTTTTGCTATCGTCGGCCGATTCAACTGAACCTGACCACTCATCATGAAAACACCGTCCCGCCTCGGCACCCCTTTGTCCCCCTCCGCAACCAAAGTCATGCTGCTTGGCTCCGGTGAACTGGGGAAAGAGGTCATCATTTCACTGCAGCGCCTGGGCGTGGAAGTGATTGCCGTCGATCGTTACCCGAATGCGCCGGGACACCAGGTTGCGCATCGCGCCCACGTCATCAATATGACGGACGGCGCGGCACTGGCTGCGCTCATCGAACAGGAAAAACCGGATCTGGTGGTTCCCGAAATTGAAGCGATCGCAACGGAGACGCTGGTCGAACTCGAAAAAGCGGGTAAGGTCACCGTCATTCCGACCGCAAGGGCCGCCTGGCTCACGATGAACCGCGAGGGGATCCGGCGCCTGGCTGCCGAGGAGCTGGGACTGGCGACATCGCCTTACCGTTTCGCCGACAACCTCGATCAATTGAAGGCGGCCTGTGCCGAAATCGGCTTTCCCTGCGTGATCAAACCTGTCATGTCCTCTTCCGGCAAAGGACAGTCGAAGATAGACGGGCCGGAAGAAGTCGAAGCCGCGTGGAATTACGCAGCCGCGGGCGGACGCGTCGACGCCGGCCGGGTGATAGTCGAAGGGTTCATCGATTTCGATTACGAGATCACGCAGTTGACGGTGCGTGCGATGGACCGTGATGGCAAGCCTGCCACGCATTTCTGCGAGCCGATCGGACACGTTCAGGTGAAAGGTGACTACGTTGAATCCTGGCAGCCGCATCCGATGCGGCCCGCCGCGCTGGAAAAATCCCGCGACATCGCCAAGAAAGTGACGGACAGCCTCGGTGGCCTCGGCCTGTTCGGCGTCGAGTTGTTCGTAAAGGGCGATATGGTGTGGTTCTCCGAAGTCAGCCCGCGACCGCACGACACCGGCATGGTCACCATGGCCAGCCAGGAGCAGAGCGAATTCGAACTGCATGCGAAAGCGATACTCGGCCTGCCTGTGAACGTGGCGCTGAAAAAGCCGGGCGCATCTGCTGTCATTTACGGCCAACATGAGGCGACGGCGATTGCTTTCGAAGGCGTGGCCCATGCACTCGAGGTACCGGGTTCCGATATACGGCTGTTCGGAAAGCCGGAATCGTTTGCACGGCGCCGCATGGGTGTGGCGCTGGCGACGGCGGATGATGTTGAGACGGCGCGCATGCGCGCCAAGGAAGCCGCTTCCAGAGTGAATCCGGTGACAACGAAGTAAAGGCAACGTGGGCGCTTGCAGTGCCCACGCAACGTTTACGGGACGAGTGTCAGCGTCCCCAGTTTGTTTTTCTCCACCTCGGCGCGTACGGTCTTCATCGGCAGATACTCCACCTTCGCCCATCGCTGTGCATAGTTGCGATACAGCGGCGACAGCACGTTGCCCGATTGGCCGGTGGAGTGCACGAAGCGGGAATTCTCCGGCTCCGCCAAGTCATACAGCGCGCGAAAACTTGGCGCATGGCGCGTGATGAACGGCTCTTTTTCATCGCGCAGGCTGAGGCGTGCCGCATTGACCGTATATGAGTCGCCGGAGACCGGCACGCGAATGTCAAATATCCTGGCAAGCACGTCGACCTTGCTGAAAGGGCGATGCTCGGAACGCGCGGTATGCGCATCGCCCCAACGCCATTTCGACATATCTTTCCCGTAGCGGTGTTCAAGGTCGCCCAGCGCCTTGTCGAGAGAAAGCGAAAGGACGTCGCCGCAGCTCTGCGGCTTGCCGTTCGATGGTGCGTTGATATCGGCGCACCACCTGCCCTGCCCGCCCTCGTTCTTCAGCACGTTGCCCATCGCCTGATGGATATTGCGCAGATCCAGATAATCTTTCAGCAACGCTTCGCCCAATTCATCCTGGAAAATCTGGCGCGACGCTTCCCGCATCCACGCATGGAAGATCAGCGGTTGCGCCCTGTTCGCGTCCATCTCCCCGTTCCAGCCGGCCAGGGCGTTCAACGCCGCCTTCGCCGCGTCCGAACGCGGCACAGTGGTGCGGAGTACAGGCAGCAGTTCTTGTGCCGCCAGCGACTGGTGATCGCCCTGTATCCGTGCAAAGCTGTTCATGCTGTGCTTCGGACTGGCATCAAGCAGTTGGTCAATACGGTTTGCACGGTAAGGCAGGTTCCATTCGCTCGTCAGGAAATGCGGATAATCGGCGCCGACTATCTTGTGATTCGCGGTCGTGATGCGATGTGACGACGGATTGAACTGACGCGGCAACGCTTCGAATGGAATAAAGCCGTTCCAGTCATAGCGCGCTTCCCATCCGGGCGCCGGGGCCAGCCCCTTGAGATCATTTTCCGCCTTCCGAATCGGAACACGGGCGGGCGCGATCAATCCCACATTGCCATCGACATCGGCATAGACGATGTTTTGCTGTGGCGCCGAGAAATCCTTCGCAGCCTCGACGAAGTCCTGCCAGTTGCTGGAGCGATTGAGCTTGATCCCGGCCTGCAAAGTCAGGTCATCCGGCCGCAATGCGGTCCAGGAAAAAGAGATCACATATTTCGTCGCATCTACAGGCGCTTTGGCAAGGACCGGTAGCGCGCCGGTAATCACCGGACCGTGCCGCGACTCCTTCACTTCAAGCGTCACGTCAGGCTGCCCTTTGACCTTGATGATTTCGCTGCGGACCTTGAACTCGGCCCAGCCATCGGGGGTCTGGTATTGCTTGCTGTCGGCGGGATTTATGCGCTCGATATACAGATCCTGCACGTCGGGTGCGGTATTGGTGAAACCCCACGCAATCCGATCGTTGCGGCCGAGCACTACCATGGGCAGTGCCGGCAACGTAGCGCCAACCACATTCAGCCCGGGCGCTGACAGGTGGGCAAAATACCAGACCCCGGGCGCCGACAAGGATAAATGCGGATCATTCGCCAGCATGGGCTTGCCGGTTTCCGACAACGCACCGCCGACCACCCAGTTGTTGGAACCCATGCCCTCGACCAGCGATGGCGGAGCAATATTCGAGACCTTGGTCAACTGCCTGGTTGTCCCTTCGAGCTCCCGGTACAACTTGGTGTAATCGCGGGTCTGCATCACAGCGTCGCCCGGATAAGGTGGCAGGAATTCATTGATTTGCTGCAGGGACAAATGTTGCGCCAGGCGCATGCGCAACACTTCATGCGACCAGTTGGCGCTGAGATCCCAGGCCATCATGGTTTGCCAGCCGATGGAATCTACCACTTGCCATGGCTCCGGGGCGGGAGCGCCGGCCAGGAGGAATTCGGGTGGCAACGGTCCTGAGCGGCTTGCAAGCCAGGCGTTGATGCCCTTCGCATAGGACTCCAGTGCGGCGCGCGTCTCCGGCGAGAGGTTCGCCACTATCTGTTCCGCATTGCGCCTCACGCCAAGCGTGCGCAGGAACCGGTCGGTATCCAGTGCGGCCGGGCCGAGGATCTCCGCCATACGGCCGGCGGGAATCCGGCGATTCAGGTCAAGCTGCCATAGACGATCCTGCGCATGTACAAAACCGAGCGCGAAGTAGGCGTCGTTGCTGGACGTGGCGTAAATGTGTGGAATGCCTTCAGCGTCGCGCACGATATCTACTGGCGCCGCAAGTCCGGCAAGACTTAATTTCCCGTCAATTTGCGGCTGGCTTGCGCTGCGGTACCACAAGAACGCAGCTATTAAAGCCGCGGCCAGCAATAGCACAACGAAGCCGATTTTTTTGAGTATTCTTGTCATATTGTTTTGCACGGATCGAAATGTCCGAGTATTGAAGTTCACGGGTGGTAATGCCTGAATGGTAAGATTCAGGATTCACTATAACCATGGCAACTCGTTCCCACAATAACCAGTTTATGAGATTCGATGCAGCGATCATCGGCTCAGGGCTTGCCGGACTATCGGTAGCCCTGCATCTGGCACAGAGCCGCAAAGTAGTGGTCATTTCCAAGCGTTCCCTGCTCGACGGCGCCAGCATCCGGGCACAAGGTGGCATCGCCGCCGTGCTGGGTTCCGCCGATACCCATGGCAAACATATCGCAGACACGCTGATTGCCGGAGCGGGCTTGTGCGATCAAGGCGCCACTCGTTTCATCATCGAGCATGGCCGCGAAGCGATCGACTGGCTGATCGAACAAGGCGTACCCTTTACTCGCGACGAGACGACGGAACTGGGCTTCCACCTCACGCGGGAAGGCGGCCATAGCGAGCGCCGCATCATCCATGCGGCCGATGCCACCGGACACGCTGTGCAACTCACGCTCGAACAGAAAGCGCGCGCGCATCCGAATATCACTGTGCTCGAAGACCACTGCGCAATCGATGTCATCAGCTCAGCCAGGATCGATCCCTCAACGGCTACCCCACGCTGTGTCGGCCTGTATTTGCAGGATGTGAACACTGGCGAAGTAAAGACCGTCGAGGCCGATCAAACCGTGCTCGCCACCGGCGGCGCCGGAAAGGTGTATCTCTACACAACCAATCCGGATACTGCGACTGGCGACGGCATCGCGATGGCGTGGCGCGCCGGCTGCCGGGTCGCCAACATGGAATTTATTCAGTTCCATCCGACCTGCCTTTACCATCCGTACGCAAAATCTTTCCTTATCAGTGAAGCCGTTCGCGGCGAAGGTGGCTTGCTGAAGCTGCCGGATGCTGCAGGCGCCGCTGCCGGCAAGCGCTTCATGCCGGAGCACGACGAGCGTGCGGAGCTTGCGCCGCGCGACGTGGTGGCGCGCGCCATCGATTTCGAAATGAAAAAGCGCGGCCTTGACTACGTTGAACTCGACATCACTCACCAGCCGCCGGAATTCCTGAAAGAGCATTTTCCGACGATATACGCCCGCTGCCTTGAGTTCGGTATCGACATCACGAAACAGCCTATCCCGGTCGTACCTGCCGCGCACTACACCTGCGGCGGCATTGTGACCGACATGGTCGGACGCACCGACCTGCCCGGCCTGTATGCAGTGGGGGAAACCGCATATACCGGATTGCACGGCGCTAACCGCCTTGCCAGCAACTCACTGCTAGAGTGCCTGGTCCTCGGTTGTGCGGCGGCACGGCATATAGAGCAAGAACCGAAACCGGATGCGATATCACTACCCGCATGGGATGAGAGCCGGGTAACCGATGCTGATGAAGAAGTGGTGATCGCGCAAAACTGGGACGAGCTGCGCCGCTTCATGTGGAACTACGTCAGCATCGTGCGCACCACCAAGCGACTGGAACGGGCGCAACACCGGATCGCGTTGTTGAGGGAAGAGATTTACGAGTACTACTCAAACTTTCGCATCACGCGCGACCTGCTTGAACTGCGCAACCTGGTCGACGTCGCTTCACTGATTGTGGACAGCGCTTTGTCACGCCGCGAAAGCCGCGGGCTGCATTTCAATCGGGATTTTCCGGAAACTTTGCCGAAGGCATTGCCGACCGTATTGACGCCG
>JBBWZW010000056.1:0-3132 GCA_039649305.1 Burkholderiales bacterium | reverse complement strand
TCCAGGAACCAATGCGGACGAGTTGAACTCGATTAGGCAATCCGCGAATGGAGTGCCCAATGCCTCCACGTGCCTATTGGAAGGGCTATCTGCGTTTGTCGCTGGTTTCATGTCCGATCCAGCTTTTGCCAGCAATCTCTGAGCGGGAGAAGATCAGATTCCACCAGAGCAACATAAAAACCTTGTCATCGCGGCGCCGCCGCTGCCTGCGTGATTCTGATGAGCGCCATTTTGCTCAAACAATCTGAGACACACTCGCCTCGGATTTCGCTCCAAGGTCAGAATACGTCACAAGAAGGGCCGTAAGGGGCTGGCTCCGCCTGCGGGTCTCTCCGCGAGAGTATAGGGACTTTCATGTGAGATGTTGGCTGGCTTGGTGCGTGGAGCAGGCGGCAGTGTGAGGTGTGGACATGGGAGCCGAGACCCCTCTGATCCGGAAGCTGCAAAAATTCGTTCGGCTGTCTGCGGAGGACGAGCGCGCCCTCGACAAGTTGGTTCAAGAGAGAATTCAGAAGATCGGCGGCAGAGAGGACGTCGCGCGTGAGGGCGACAATCCTGAGACGCTCAAGGTGATCCTGTCCGGATGGGCGTGCCGCACCAAAATGCTCGAAGATGGGCGGCGACAAATCCTCTCATTCTTTCTTCCGGGCGATCTGTGCGAGCTGAATATCTATTTTCTGCGGGAAATGGATCACACAATCGCAGCGCTGACACCGCTTACGTATGCCGAGATCACGCGGGACAAGTTTGAACATGTGACCTCTCAGCATCCTCGCATCGCGCAAGCCTTCTGGTGGGATACGCTTGTCGCGATGGCCGTCCAGCGCGAATGGACGCTGAACGTTGGTCAGCGAACCGCGCTGGAGCGCATATCGCACCTGTTCTGCGAACTTTTCATCAAATTGGACGTCATCGGTCGAACGCGTCGGAACCGTTGCGAATTCCCTTTGCTGCAAAGCGATCTTGGAGAGGCGACCGGCCTGTCGACGGTGCATGTGAACCGGACGCTGCGGGAATTGCGGAGTCAAAATCTCATCGTCCTACGCGGAAAGGAACTGACTATTCCGGACCTCGAGCGGCTGAAGGAAGTCGCGATGTTCAACATCAGTTATCTGCATCTGGAACATGAGAGCCAGGAACTCGACCCCAACGAAATCGGCGGCCGCGCCGCACGATGAATTCAGCAGGCGGAAGCGCGAAGGCTGGGACCAATGTCAGTCCTCATGGCGAAAGCCTCTTTCGCGGATGGATCCGCCTGCAACCGCCATCCGATCGCCACGAGCTGAAGCATGGAAATCTCCACTCTGTGTTGAACGCCGGTCGTCCTGCGTCCTACGGGGTTGCGCGCCGGCATCGGGCCGCGAGCAAGGCGCGACACAAACGTCGCAATCGACAAATTTTTCTACGGAGCGAAACAGCGACCCGACACGCGGCTCCTACCAACCGGCCAAACCAGATCGCGTTGACAGCCGTCAATTACAGATCAGAAACGCAGCGACAAGATATGCGCTGGCAACGCACTGGAGAGTTCCATGGAGCACCGCACGCTAGACGAGATGAGCCGAATTGCGACGATTGTGCCAGCCCCGAATCTGAGCAGAAGGGCTGTGCGGAGGCAACGATTGAATCGGCTGGCGGACCTGCTCAGTACTCACATGGGACCAATCCGGTTGCTTACACGGATAGAAGACGTGCCGAGAGTTCAACGGCGCGCATTACGTGGCGAGTTTTCTCCTCTCGCGCTCGCCTACGCGGATGTGGAATTCCGCTGGGCGGGGCTAGCCGGCGATACGATTGGCGATGCGATGGCATTCTTCGATCTCTCGGATAACGAGGTTCACACGCTCTTTTGCGACTGTAATTATGGGATGTCGTCAGTCCAGCTATCGACGATTGCAGCGCGCGTACGGGGGGTCGCGAACCGTCTCAGCGCCCGAGAGCGATGGGAGAACATCCGCGCCCACTTTGGTTCCAAAGGAGTTCGCACATGGCACACGACAACCTTAACGGACTGAATGTGGCCATCCTGGTCACCGACGGGTTTGAACAGGTCGAGCTCAGCAGGCCGCGCAAGGCGCTGGACGAAGCCGGGGCTACGACGAAAATTGTATCGCCGAAGGACGAACGCGTGCGGGCCTGGAACTTCATCAACTGGGGCGACGAGCTCCAGGTCGATGTGCCACTCGATCAAGCAAAGCCGGAGCAATTCGACGCGCTGCTTTTGCCTGGTGGGGTCATCAATCCCGACGCGCTGCGCATGCAGCCGAAAGCGGTAGCATTCGCGAAGGCGTTCTTCGATGCCAATAAGCCGGTCGCAGCGATTTGCCATGGTCCGTGGACCGTTATCGAGACCGGAGCGGCACGCGGGCGCCGGATGACCTCTTGGCCCTCATTGAAGACCGACCTCAAGAATGCCGGGGCGGATTGGGTGGATCAGGAAGCGGTCGTGGACCACGGCCTGGTCACGAGCCGTAGCCCCGATGACATCGCGGCATTCAACAGAGAGATGATCAAGCTGTTCGGCGAAGCGCGCGGGCGGCGTCATGCTGCATAACACCGCCCTGCACGGGGTCTTCGTTCACTCTGGAAATGCAGAGCTGCGGCAGACCTGGTGCGCATTGGGACGTTTCCACAGCCACACTCACCATCTGCTACGATTTTGGCTGCCGAATTCTCCCAACTCTATCGGCACTACGCTGATCGGATCGAATTGCCACACTAACGATGACGGCTGCATTAGACTGTGGAGATCGCGCTGCTTACAGATGCTCAGAACGTCGGGAGCAAGGACCGGGCTGACGAACCCAGCAAATTGGGATCCCGGGAGTGGGATACCAGGCGCAGTCCTTAGAGCAAGATCATTGCGCCGGGAGATACGCTCGCATGCGACCGGTACCGTCATCGCGTAACGGGTTTCTTTTGAGTCAGAAAGTGTTGCAAAGGACGCGATTAGCGTAATCAGGCGGTTGAGTTTCGAGCGCGAGAGCTAGTAGCGCCGCCATGTTCGCAGCGGAGCGCGCAGTTTGACCAAGTGGCGACTATCGCTTTGGATAGCCCTCTACGTGGCGCTCCTGCTCGCGATAGCGGCGATCAAGCTGGCGATGCGTTGACCGAGGAGCTAGACCACGATCT
>JBBWZW010000354.1:0-9116 GCA_039649305.1 Burkholderiales bacterium | reverse complement strand
GCGCATCCTCCCGGTATAATTTGGTTGTACACCTTTAAATAACAGAAGGACAGTTAGAAGGCCAGTTTGCGCGGGAGTCGTTAAAGTCAGGCCAGACAGTTCATTGATCGTCGGGAGACCCCTCGACTAAATCCTTCCCGACTCGTCGACTTCATACAGGACCCGGATCAAAAAGGGCCCATCCGCTCAACACCGATAAAGACACATCACAGTTACTGCTGACGTCCGCAAACATGCTTTGATGCCGATCTGATTCCTCAAATACAAGATGGAGAAATGATGTCCGAACCTCTTCGTTTCTACTACCGCGGTGCTGTACAGACGGTAGCAAACGCCTCCCCGACGCGCACGCTGTTGCAGCACCTGCGCGAAGATCTGCATTGCACTGGCACCAAGGAAGGATGTGCTGAAGGCGATTGTGGCGCATGCACGGTGGTAATCGGTGACCTGAAAGATGGCAAAGTCGATCTTAAAACCGTCAACTCCTGCATTCAATTTCTGCCAACTCTCGATGGCAAGGCAGTATTCACTGTCGAAGATTTGAAGCAGCCCGATGGTGCTCTCCATCCGGTACAGCAGGCAATGGTCGAATGCCATGGTTCGCAATGTGGTTTCTGTACGCCTGGTTTTGTCATGTCATTATGGAGTCTGTACCTGAAACGGGAAGGTAATTCGCAGCCGCCTGGGCGCAAGGAGATTGATGACGCGCTGTCCGGCAACTTGTGCCGCTGCACCGGTTATCGCCCGATCATCGACGCAGCGAAGCGCATGTGTGAACTGCCCAAGGTAACCCTGGGCCGCGACGCACTTCTCAAGCCTTTGCTCGACCTGCAGCGCAGTGACATGTTCACCTATACAGCGAGCGGGCAAAGCTTTTATGCGCCGCGCACGCTTGCACAACTGGCGGAAGTGCGCGCAGCAAATCCCGATGCGTGCATTCTGGCGGGCTCTACCGACGTCGGTCTGTGGGTCACAAAGCAGATGCGCGACCTGAACGACATCATTTACCTCGGCCAGGTTGCCGAACTCAAGACGATAGGTACAGATGGCGGCCTCCTGGAAATCGGCGCCGGCGTCTCGCTAAACGATGCCTATCAAGCGATTTGTGGTCATTACCCGGACGAGTTGTCCGAGATGTGGCAACGCTTTGCTTCCTTACCAATCCGCAATGCCGGCACCCTGGGCGGTAATGTCGCCAACGGCTCGCCGATCGGCGACTCGATGCCATGGCTGATTGCGCTCGGAGCACACATCGTGCTGTACAGCAGCGCCGGTGAACGCACCATGCCGCTGGATGATTTTTATCTCGGCTATCAGAAGAAGGACCTGCGCGCCGGCGAATTTGTGAAAGCCGTTCGAGTGCCTTTGCCGCAGCCGGATCTTAAGTTCCGCACGTATAAGCTGGCGAAACGGTTTGACCAGGATATCTCTGCAGTATGCGCCGCATTCGCATTCCGGCTTGACGGTAAGACCATTCGCGATGCACGTATCGCTTTCGGGGGCATGGCGGCCACACCCAAGCGCGCAGTCGCGACCGAAGCGGCATTGAATGGACAAGCCTGGAGTGAATCGACGCTGGAAGCGGCAATGCACGCGCTGACGCAGGATTTCACGCCGCTTTCCGATATGCGCGCATCGAGCGCCTATCGAATGAAAACCGCACAAAACTTGTTGCGCCGTTTTTGGCTTGAAACTCGCCCCGATGCTCCGCTGCCGAAGCAGGCCGTGAACGCCTTTGCCAATATGTAAGGAAGGATAGCGAACCATGAATACTCAAACAGAGGCCTTTCTGACACAAAGCGAAGCCACCGGTTGGGCCGAGGTCGGCCAGTCGCGTGTGCATGAATCCGCGACAATGCATGTGCAGGGGATCGCTCCCTATATCGACGATGTGCCGGAAGTATATGGAACCATGCATGCGGCGCTGGGCATGTCGCAAAAGGCGCATGCCAGAATCAAGGCGATGAATCTCGATGCGGTCAGGAGTTCGGCCGGGGTGGTTGCTGTACTGACGGCCAAAGACATCCCGGGCGCAAATGATTGCGGTCCGATCATTCACGACGATCCTATTTTTGGAGATGGGCTGGTGCAGTATGTCGGTCAGCCGATCTTTGTCGTCATCGCCGACAGTCATGACAATGCGCGCCGTGCCGCGCGCAAGGCGCAGATCGATTACGAAGAACTGCCTGCGATCTTCACTCCCCAGCAAGCCAGGGAGGCGCAATCCTACGTGGTACCGCCAATGCATCTCAAGCGCGGCGACTTTCAGCGCGCATTTGAACAGGCGCCGCACCGTCTCAAGGGTCAATTTTTCGCAGGTGGCCAGGAGCACTTCTACCTTGAAGGGCAGATATCGTATGCAATCCCGAAGGAAGGCAACGATATGCTGGTGCTTTGCTCCACCCAGCATCCAACCGAGATGCAGCAGATCGTCGCGCATGCGCTCAATGTGTCATCGCATAACGTCGTGGTTGAATGCCGACGGATGGGTGGGGCATTTGGCGGCAAGGAGACCCAGTCGGCGCTCTGGGCCGCGGTTGCGGCAATCAGCGCCGCGCACCTGAAGCGCCCGGTTAAATTGCGGGCCGACCGCGACGACGACATGATGGTGACCGGCAAGCGCCACTGTTTTTATTACGAGTATGAGATCGGCTACGATGACGACGGCCGAATTACAGCCGCTAAAATCGAGATGGTGCTGCGTGCCGGCTTTTCCGCCGACATGTCGGGCTCCGTCGCGACCCGTGCGATCTGCCAGGCGGACAATACCTATTATTTGTCGGATGTCGAACTGCTCGCGCTGTGCGGCAAGACGAATACGCAGTCCAATACCGCGTTCCGCGGATTCGGTGGACCGCAAGGCTCGCTCCCGACCGAATATGTGATCGATGAGATCGCCCGCAACCTCGGCAAGGACGCGCTCGATGTCCGTATGGTCAACTTCTACGGCCGCACTGAGGCCGAAGGCCGCAACGTCACGCCTTACGGTCAACTGGTAAAAGACAATGTAATCCACGAACTGTTTGCCGAACTGGAAGCCAGCAGCCAGTACCGCGAGCGCCGCGCTGCGGTGCGCGAGTTCAATGCGACGAGTCCGGTGCTGAAGAAAGGCATCGCCATAACCCCAGTGAAGCTGGGCATTTCGTTCAACGCCACGCATTGCAACCAGGCTGGCGCACTGGTGCATGTTTATGTCGACGGCTCCGTGCTGGTCAACCATGGTGGAACCGAGATGGGGCAGGGTCTCAATACCAAGATGGCGCAGGTTGCCGCACATGAACTCGGGCTTAGCCTCGCTTCAGTCAAGTGCACCGCTACCGACACAAGCAAAGTCGCGAACACCGCGCCGACGGCCGCATCGACCGGGGCCGATCTGAATGGCAAGGCAGTGCAGGATGCCGCCGGAAAGATTCGCGCACGGCTGGCTGATTACGCGGCCAAGGAATACGGCGGCACTGCCGACGAGGTGAAATTTTTCGACGAACACGTGCATGTCAATGGCAAGCGGATCGCGTTTTGCGAAGTCGTCACGAAAGCTTTCCTCAACCGTATCCAGTTGTGGGCAGACGGCTTCTACGCGACGCCTGACCTGAGATGGGACCCACGTACCATGACGGGCACGCCCTACTCCTACTTTGCTTATGGAGCGGCGGTTTCTGAAGTGGTGATCGATACCCTCACCGGCGAATGGAAACTGGTGCGCGCCGACCTGCTGCAGGACGTCGGGCAATCGCTCAATCCGGCCATCGATATCGGCCAGACCGAAGGTGCGTTTATCCAGGCCATGGGCTGGCTCACGACCGAAGAACTATGGTGGAACAAGGACGGCAGGCTGATGACGCATGCGCCTTCAACCTATAAGATTCCCGGTGTCTCGGACTGCCCGAACGATTTTCGCACGCGACTGTTCAACAACAGGAATGTGACGGACAGTATCCACCGTTCCAAAGCGGTCGGCGAGCCCCCGATGATTTTGTCGTTCTCGGTATTCTTTGCAATTCGTGATGCGATCGCGAGCGTTGGCGGCTATAAGATCAATCCGTCGCTTAATGCGCCTGCCACCAGCGAGGAAATCCTGAAGACGGTAGAGGCGGTGCATGCGGCGGCCAACGGCATCTGACGAGGCATAAGCAAAAACCATGAATCATTGGCTCACTGCCCTCGCTACGCAAACCGTCCCGGCAATACTAGTGACTGTCGCGACGGTAAAAGGATCAGCGCCGCGTGAGCCCGGCGCCAAAATGGTCGTCACGCCGCATCGCGAGTTCGATACGATAGGCGGCGGCCATCTCGAAATGCGGGCTTGCGAAATCGCACGCGAAATGTTGCGCATGCCCACCGGGCCGGTGACGGCCGAACGGCAATTGCATCGGTTCCCACTCGGGCCTGCTCTGGGCCAATGCTGTGGCGGCGAGGTGCATCTGTTTTTTGAGCGGGTCGACCCGGGCGCACGCGATTATCTTGCCTGCCTCACCGAACGGCGGCGCAATGGACAGGATACATTGCGCCTGATCCCTCTTGATACATCGGTGCCGGCCACCTTGTCAGATGCACACGGTGTATGGCTGGCTGGAACGCCGGCGGGAATGACGGTCCAGCCGGATGGCAGCGCCACATGCCAATTGGTGCGCGACGAATCAGGCCAACGCTGGCTGATCGACCGCTGCCTGGCGTATCGTCAACACCTGGTATTGTTTGGCGCCGGACATGTCGGCGCCGCAATTGTCCGCGCACTGGCCGAACTACCATGCCAGGTCCTTTGGGTCGATGAACGGGAAGACATGTTTCCGGAAACACTACCCTCCAATACGAGGATGGAAGCAACCGACATTCCGGAAGCGGTGGTCGATGCAGCTGCGCCGGGGTCCTCTTATCTGGTAATGACGCACAGTCACGCATTGGATCAGCGCCTGTGCGATCAGATCCTGCGCCGTACCGATGTCACATGGTTCGGCTTAATTGGCTCGCAAACCAAACGCATGCAGTTCGAACACAGGCTTCGGGAGCGTGGCATTACGCCTGAGCGCCTGGCTAACATGGTTTGTCCAATCGGCGTACCCGGCATTACCGGTAAGGCTCCCGCGGTGATTGCCGCAGCCGTTGCCGCTCAGCTGCTGCAGGTATGGGAAGCTCAGGCCGAGCACGGCTCAGCCATCTAAAATAGCGTGTCCACCCAGCGTCCTTGCGAAAACCGCGCTATACCCGCACACCAAGAAGCGATCGGACCAGAGGTGGAATGGCCTGCGGCGTCGCAGCGATACAGGTCGCGCCACAGGAGCTTAGCTCGGTGTGCGTCCCATATCCGTAGGTGACGCCGATACACTGGATATCGCTGCGTCGCGATCCGATCACATCATGCTCCCGGTCTCCAATCATCACGGCCCGCGATGGTCCAAGGGACTCTTCAGCGAGTACGTGTGCAATCAGGTCGCCTTTATCGCTTCTGATCCCGTCTAACTCACTTCCGTAGACTTTTTCGAAAATTCTCGTCAATCCAAAGTGATCGATGATGCGGGTCGCAAAAACATGCGGCTTGGCGGTGACCACATAAAGCGGGTGCCCCAGTTCGCGCACCGCGTGCAGCATCTCCGGGACATCTTCGTAAAGCATATTTTCGAACAGTCCCACCGTTGAAAATCGCTCCCGATACAAGCGTAGCGCCTCATCGATAAGTTGGTCGTCCGTCGTTTCAAACAGGCGGGCGAAACTGTTACGCAGCGGAGGACCGATGCACCAGAATAGTTCACTTTCGGCTGGCGCCATATAGCCAAGCTCTGACATTGCATGCTGGATTGACCGCGTGATCCCGGCCTTAGAATCGGTCAGCGTTCCATCGAGGTCAAAGAATACGGCGCTGGTTTTCAGTGGGGCTGCACCAAATGGAATTGAAGCCTGGAGCACGCTTAGAAAATTCTTTCGCTTTGCAGATAGTCCAGCACGATCGAGTTCAGTGACGACAGAAGCGCCTCTTGCGAATCGCTGCTCAATGCACTTTCGATACGCTTCAAGTAGTCCAGCATCTGGGCCTTCGCCTTGTTTGCGGTTTCGAATGTGACAGCTTCCTCTTCATAAAGGATCACATAAGATCTGGCGAACACGAAGATAGGATAGTAGGCGGCCGCATGATGCGGGTCCTGCTTGATCAGATCTAGGCAGGCGGCCTTGAGAACTTTATAAGTATCCGTTCCAGCAAGTGAATTTTCGAATTGTGCGATTACTTCAGTCAGACTCTTCATATTTTTTCTTCTTACGATAAACTTGAAAAACTACATTTTACGGAGCATGTCACGAAGCGCCTTTGCGCCCGTGGCCCCTTTATAAGCGCCTTGCCACAATTGCTCAATCATACGCTGATACAAGTTGACGGCATCAGGAGCCGATGTGACGGTAGCGATTCCGGTGCGGATGTTTGGCAGCGCCCCCAAACGGAAAGGGCTCACTGCGACATGGGTACGGTCTACGCCTTGGAAAATCTGGAACGTCACACTAGGCATGTTATCGTCCACAAGGCCGATCTGAATCCCCATCGGTTCGTTTTCCATAATGCCCGCGATACGCTCCACTTCCTTGCGAGCGGCGCGCACACGCTCAGCTTTTACATCCTTGGGCAAGTTGAGGCGACCAATTAAGCCGAAATGGATAAATTGTTCGATCTCTCGCATGCCAATCAAACTGACAATGGGCTGGCGTTGATGATCGAAACTCGCTTTCCGCTCTGTCAGGATCGAAAGTACTTTTTCAATCTGCTTCTCTTTTTCCTTTCGAGTTACATTATCGGGGGTCGCCTCTAACAGCATTTCCCTCAGATAGCTGGCATAGTCGTCCGAGGTCAGGAGGAACGAGATTGGCTCGAAGTGCGCCAGAATACGTACGGAGTTTTGCTCCAGTTGGCGCATGCGCTCGAAGTACCCCAAGGCATTGGGATAATACTCAACCTCGACTCCGAGCAATGAAGCCAAAGAAACGTCCAGCAATGCGGCGAGACGTTCTAAGGTCTCAATTTTTACGATCTCCCCTTTCTCCATGCGGTATACGGCAGCGCGAGAAATATTCAGATTTTCCGCAACCTGCTCAGCCGTCATGGACGCGCCTATGCGATAGGCACGCAGCCTCTCTCCCAGAGCTGGAAAGTCGATTCCTGATGATGATTTTTTGCCCGAAGCGTCCAAAATATGACGATTGCCTCAAAAATAATACTGCCTGTGCGAAGGATCGTAGCATAAGATCATTGCACACTACATAGTCTTGTATTTAATAACAAGCAACGCATAGCAAAAATCTTACTTTCACGGTGTGAGACAGGGCCTCCGCTTCCTGGTCGTCCATAGATCCGTTCTCAACTCCGTTAAAAGCGCTGGCGGCAAAACGTTGGAATTGTCTTAGTTTGTTGACCAGTCTCAAAAATGAGACTACCATTTCTTCCAGCGCTGGTGCGGTTGCGGAGCTGCCTCAAGCTCATACAGGAGCAGCTCGCACCTGGTGACAATAGTGCATTGCCTATCTGGCGACAGAGACGTGTTTCGCCACTGGCGTTTGCAAGCTAGCCACAACCAAGACACAACCGCAGGGAGCCCCTCAATGAACAACCATACCCACACAGTGATTCGCGGCGGTCGCCTTATCGACACGCTCGGACACCGCGCCGACCCCGTAGATATCCTCATTGAAGGCGACACGATCAAAGAAGTCGGCCAGCCTGGCCTTCCCGCCCCCGTCGATGCGGTCGTCATCGACGCACGCAACAAGCTGATCCATCCTGGACTCGTCAACGCCCATACGCACAGCCACGGAAATCTTGCCAAAGGCATGGGTGATCGGTGGACGCTTGAACTGCTGCTTACTGCCGGACCTTGGATGACCGGCAACCGCTCCTCTGAAGACAAATATCTAACCACGGTGATCGGCGCCGCTGAAATGGTGATGAAGGGCTGCACGGCCTGCTACGATCTGACCGTCGAATTCCCCACGCCAAGTGTCGAGGGGCTTGAAGCCGCCGCCCGCGCCTATGAAAAGGTTGGTATGCGCGCGGTGCTCGCGCCCATGGTGGCAGACGTCAGTATGTTCGAAGCGATCCCCGGCTTGATGGACTCCCTGCCGCCCTTACTGCAAAAGGAGGTCGAGCGTTTCAAACTTGCGCCTAACCAAACGACGCTGGACAACACCAAACGCGTGCTGCATGGCTGGAAGATGGACCGCGATAGCGTGCGCCTGGCTATTGCACCGACCATTCCGCATCATTGCTCGGATGAGCTCCTTATCGGCTGCCGTGATCTCGCGCGCGAATATGGTGTGCCGCTGCATTCTCATGTGGCCGAATCGAAGATCCAGGTGATCGCCGGCTTGCGGAAATATGGCAAGACGCTGACCGCACATATGGATGCGCTCGGACTCGTCGGTCCGGATTTCACCGTGGCCCACGGCGTCTGGCTCGACCACGACGACATGAAAATTCTCGGTGACAAAGGCGCTTCAGTTGCGCATAACCCGGGTAGCAACATGCGCCTCGGCAGCGGCTTGGCTGATATGCGCGCAATGCTGGAGCGGAACGTCAACGTCGGCATCGGTACCGACGGAGCCAACTGCTCGGACAACCTCAATATGTACGAAGCGATGCGCCTGGCTTCAATGGTCTCCAAGGTTCAAGGGCCGGACATCGAACGCTGGATTACGACCGAAGAGGTACTTACTGCGGCTACCACCGGCAGTGCGCGGGCACTTGGCTTTAGTGACAAGATCGGCCGTATTGCACCGGGCTACAAGGCCGATGTAGTGTTGCTCGACGCTCACCATATCAACTGGATTCCGACCAACGACCCCACCAATGCGATGGTTCATATCGAGGATGGGTCGGCGGTCCATTCGGTAATGATTGGCGGGAAACTAGTAGTAGAGAACCATCGTCTGCTGACGCTCGACCTCGAGAAACTCGCACGCGACGCGGAGTCGGCCCGCGAGCGCCTTGAAAAGCTGAACTACGAGAACCATAAGATCTGCGACCAATTGGAGCCGCTCGTTGGCAGCTATTGCTCAGGTCTTGCCAAGGCCCCGCTACACCTCCATCGCTATGGTGCCTGCCAGCAGCATTGATGATCGGCTCTCTGACAACCCCCGATATC
>JBBWZW010000540.1:0-12874 GCA_039649305.1 Burkholderiales bacterium | reverse complement strand
CCGTCGCCCACATCGAGCGTCAGGCGCAGCAATTTGTCGGAGCCTTCGACGTGTTCGCAGTTGACTATCCTGGCGATGCGCAGGTCGATCTTGGAGAAGTCATTTATTGTTATCTCAGGTGCCATCTTATTCTCGGGGGCGACTCCAGTCAGTACGGTGCTCACGTTGCCGCCGGCAACCGCAGCAGGAGCCCCACCAGCAGCCACAGCCGCACCACCCTCAACCCCCGGCGCCTCAAACAACGCATCCAGCATCTTCACATCCACTCGCGTCATCAAATGCGCATAGTTACCAATAGAGCTCGGCGCCCGATTCAAATCCGCCCAGGTCAAATCCCCCACCTGCATGAACGCCTCCGCCTGCTTCACCAACCGCGGCAGCACCGGCTTCAACAAAATCGACAACCGGTAAAACCCCAGCAAGCACCGCGTGACGACCTCGTGCAAATGCTTCCTCTTGCTTTCATCCTTCGCCAGTTCCCACGGCTTGTTCGCGTCGAAATACTGGTTAATCGTATCCGCATAGCCCATCACCGCGCGCAATCCCTTGCCGTATTCGCGCTGATCGTAAGCGTGCGCCACTTCAACTTCAATCTCTTCGCTCTTCTCCGCCAAGAAGGTCTCGCAGGTCGCCGGGTCCAGCCTGCCGTCAAAATATTTGGTCAGGAAGTTGGAAGTGCGGCTGGCGATATTCACATACTTGCCGATCAGGTCCGAATTCACCCGCGCGACAAAATCGTCCGGGTTGAAGTCGACGTCCTCCACCTTCGCATTCAGCTTCGCCGCAATGTAATAACGCAGCCACTCCGGGTTCATGCCAATATCGAGATAGCGCAGCGGGGAGATGCCGGTGCCGCGTGACTTGGACATTTTTTCGCCGCTGACGGTGATGAAACCGTGCGCGAACACATTGTTGGGCACCTTGCGTCCTGCGAAATGCAGCATTGCAGGCCAGAACAGCGTGTGGAAGTAGGTGATGTCCTTGCCGATGAAGTGGTATTGCTCGGTGCTCGGATCCGCCATGAACGCCTCGAAATCGCGGCCGGTCTTGTCAAAATAATTCTTCAGCGATGCCAGGTAGCCGATCGGCGCATCCAGCCATACGTAGAAATACTTGCCCGGGGCATCCGGGATTTCGATGCCGAAATAGGGTGCGTCACGGCTGATATCCCAGTCGCCCAGGCCGCTGTCGCCTTCCAGCCATTCCTTCGCCTTGTTGGCGACTTCCGGTTGCAGGCGGTTGGTATCCAGCGCCCACTGGCGCAGGAAAGCGACGCATTTCGGGTCGGACAGCTTGAAGAAGAAGTGTTCGGACGACTTCATCACCGGCGTCGCGCCGGTCAGGGTGGAATAGGGGTTCTTCAGGTCGGTCGGCGCGTAGACGGCGCTGCAGTTCTCGCACGAGTCGCCATACTGGTCCTTGGCGCCGCATTTCGGGCACTCGCCCTTGATATAGCGGTCCGGCAGGAACATGTTCTTGACCGGATCGTAGAACTGGTCAATGGTTTTGGTCGTGATCAGCTTCGCATCGTCGCGCAGGCGGCGATAGATGTCTTGCGACAGTTCATGGTTCTCCGGGCCATCCGTCGAGTGCCAGTTGTCGAACTCGATATGGAAACCGTCCAGGTACTGCTTGCGGCCGGCGGCGATGTTCGCGACGAATTCCTGCGGCGTCACCTTTGCTTTCTCGGCCGCAATCATGATGGGCGCGCCATGCGCGTCGTCGGCGCCGACGAAATGCACCTCATGACCCTGCATGCGCTGGAACCGCACCCAGATATCGGCCTGGATGTACTCCATGATGTGGCCGATGTGGAAGGCGCCGTTGGCGTACGGCAGGGCGGTGGTAACGAACAGCTTGCGATGCGATGTGGTGCTCATGTGGCAATGCTTGTTGAAATAAAACGGTAATTTTAGCAGCCGCGGGGGCTCTTATCACGGAGTTGACTGGTCAAATGACGAGGCAAACAATGTTTACCTATGGGAGGAAGTCATGAGTGTCACTGATGAAGCGGTCAAAGCGGCGCTTGCGCAGGTGGTCGATCCGAACACAGGAAAGGATCTGGTATCCGGCAGATCCGCGAAGAACATCCAGGTGAACGGCGCCGATGTAGCCGTCGATGTGGAACTCGGCTATCCCGCCAAAAGCCAGGTCGAAGCCATCCGCGCCGCGACCCTGGGCGCGCTGCGTGGCATTCCAGGGGCGGGCAACGTCAAGGCCAACGTCTACTCGAAAATCATCGCTCATACGGTTCAACGCGGCATCAAGCCCAAGTCGAATGTAAAGAATATCATCGCGGTCGCATCCGGCAAGGGCGGTGTCGGCAAGTCGACGACCGCCGTCAACCTGGCCCTCGCACTGGCCGCGGAAGGGGCGCAGGTAGGCATCCTGGATGCCGATATCTACGGCCCTTCGCAACCGACCATGCTCGGCATCGTCGGCCGGCCCCAGTCATCGGACGGCAAGACGATGGAACCGATGGAGAACCACGGCGTGCAAGTGTCCAGCATCGGTTTCCTGATCGACCAGGACCAGCCGATGGTATGGCGTGGCCCGATGGTGACCCAGGCTTTGCAACAGTTGCTGGAGCAGACCAATTGGCGCGACCTCGATTACCTGATCGTCGACATGCCGCCGGGCACCGGCGATATTCAGTTGACACTGTCCCAAAAGGTCCCGGTCACCGGCGCTGTCATTGTGACCACGCCGCAGGATATTGCGCTGCTGGATGCGCGCAGGGGCCTGAAGATGTTCGAAAAGGTCGACATCCCCATCCTCGGCGTAGTGGAGAACATGAGCATGCATGTGTGTTCGAACTGCGGTCACGCGGAGCCGATATTCGGCGAGGGCGGCGGCGAAAAGATGTGCGCCGAGTACGGCGTCGAACTCCTCGGCAAATTGCCCCTGGCCATGTCGATCCGCGCGCAGGCTGATTCCGGCAAGCCGACTGTGGTTGCCGACCCGGATGGCCAGGTGGCGAACATCTACAAGGACATCGCGCGGCGCATTGCCGTCAAGGTAGCGGAGAAGGCCAAGGACATGACGAGCAAGTTTCCGAGCATTGTGGTCAAGAACGACTAGCCACCGTAATTCCATCCCGATAGCCGACGCGGTAAAATAGCGTCTTTCCTGATAGATCACGGCTTTGGCGTTCCAAGGCCGTTTTTGTTTATTTACTATGACAACAGTCCGCACCCGTTTTGCTCCCAGTCCGACCGGTTACCTGCACCTGGGCGGTGCTCGTACCGCGCTGTTTTCCTGGGCCTATGCGCGCCATTTCGGAGGCACCTTCATTCTTCGCATCGAAGACACCGACCTCGAGCGCTCGACGCCTGAAGCGGTGCAGGCGATCCTGGATGGGATGAACTGGCTCGGCTTGCAGCACGACGAGGGTCCGTTCTACCAGATGAAGCGGATGGACCGCTATCGCGAAGTCGTCGCGCAAATGCTGCAGGCGGGCACAGCCTATTACTGCTACTCCTCGCCCGAAGAGGTTGAAGCCATGCGCGAGCGCCTGCGCGCCGCAGGTGAGAAACCGCGCTACGACGGCACCTGGCGTCCGGAACCGGGCAAGTCGCTGCCGCCGGTGCCGGAAGGTCGCAAGCCGGTTGTGCGCTTCAAGAATCCGACCGACGGCGAAGTGACCTGGAACGACGTGGTGAAAGGTCCGATCACGATTTCCAACCGCGAGCTGGACGACCTGGTGATCGCGCGGCCGGACGGTACGCCGACTTACAACTTCTGCGTCGCGGTCGACGACTGGGACATGCGCATCACCCACGTGATCCGCGGCGACGACCATGTGAACAACACGCCGCGCCAGATCAACATCCTGCAGGCGCTCGGCGCGCCGCTGCCCGAGTATGGCCACGTGCCGATGATCCTCGGTGCGGACGGCGAGAAGCTGTCCAAGCGTCATGGCGCAGTGAGCGTGATGGATTACCCGGCGCAGGGTTATCTGCCGGAAGCAATGATCAATTACCTCGCGCGCCTCGGATGGAGTCATGGCGACGACGAAATCTTCTCGATCGAGCAGATGGTCGAGTGGTTCGATCTTGATCACCTGTCGAAATCGCCGGCGCAGTTCAACCCCGAGAAGCTGGCGTGGGTCAACAATCACTACATCAAGCAGGCCGACAACGCACGTCTTGAAACGCTGGTGCGTCCGCTGATGGAGAAGGAGGGCGCGCAGTTCGACGGTGCTCCCGATCTTCAGGCGGCGATCGCCCTGATGAAAGAACGCGCGAACACCATCAATGAGATCGCATCGGCTGCGATGCTGTTCTATCGCACACCGGAGCCTGATGCCGCTCTGTTCGCACAGCATGTGACCGATGCGGTGAAACCAGCGCTCGCGCAGTTCGCCGAACAAATAAAAACTGTCGAGTGGAACAAGGCTGCATTGTCGGCGCTGCTGAAGGAAGTCCTCGCTGCACATAAGCTGAAGATGCCGCAATTGGCGATGCCGCTGCGTCTGATGCTCACTGGCCAGTTGCAGACACCGGCGATCGATGCAGTGATCGAGCTGTTCGGTCGCGAGGTTGTGATCGCGCGCACAGGCAAATTTCTCTAAGAGTTTTTGAAAGGGGCTTACACCCGAGAAAAACCTTTGCTATAATCTCGTTTCTTCGCAAGGGGGGTATAGCTCAGCTGGGAGAGCGCTTGCATGGCATGCAAGAGGTCAGCGGTTCGATCCCGCTTACCTCCACCAAGTGAACGAAGCGGTAGTAGCGGTAGTAATAGGCTGCAGTAACGACAGATTTCTGTCTCCATCGTCTAGAGGCCTAGGACATCACCCTTTCACGGTGAGTACCGGGGTTCGAATCCCCGTGGAGACGCCAGGATAAAAACGCTGCGCACAGTGCGCGGCGTTTCTCCCCCGGGTCGTTTGGCAGTACCAGGTAGTTGATAGGTTTCTGTCTCCATCGTCTAGAGGCCTAGGACATCACCCTTTCACGGTGAGTACCGGGGTTCGAATCCCCGTGGAGACGCCAAGATAAAAACGCCACGCATTTGCGTGGCGTTTTCTTTTTCGGCGACACTTGTTTCCGTAATACCCACGCTTCGCTGCCATTCCGCTGGTGAACTTCACTTGTATTGCCATGTCGTCGCCAACTTCGGACGCATCGGCGTGTGATGGCGGCTGACGCTCCACTCATGCAAGAATACGATGCGTCGTGTCATGATCGCTGTGCACCCGAATTGAAACATCAACATGTTCCCCACTAAAAAGCTAGCCATATCCCTGGCCCTGTTCTGCAAAGTCGTCGATAACTTTGGTGACATCGGTATCTGCTGGCGCCTGGCGAGGCAGTTGCACCATGAGCATGGTGTCGACGTCACCTTGTGGGTAGACGATCTGAGGAGCTTTCAGCGGATATGTCCAGACGTTGTGATCAGCGCCGAAGTGCAGCAGCTTGCCGGTGTGAAGGTGCGTCACTGGCGCGATCAGGAGGGTGTATTTTCGACAGGGGATGTCGCTGATATCGTCATTGAATTTTTCGCCGTCGATATCCCGCCAGGCTACGTTGCTGCAATGGCAGAGTGCAATCCGCGACCGGTGTGGCTTAACCTGGAAGGCCTGAGCGCTGAGGAATGGGTCGAAGGTTGCCATACTTTACCTTCGCCTCACCCGCGCTTGCCGATAACGAAGTATTTTTTCTTCCCCGGCTTCACAAACAAAACAGGCGGATTGCTGCACGAATCTTCACTGGAAGAGCAACGCCGGCAATTTCAATCGGATCAGGCGGCCATGGCGGCATTCCTTGCGCAGTTTGGCATGACGCCGAAAGAAATGGCGTCGTTAAAAGTCTCCTTGTTTTGTTATCGGCACGCACCCGTTCCGGCGCTGCTCGATACATGGCAGAGCGGTGAAACGGCGATCACTTGCCTGGTGCCCGAAGGGGTTGCGGTCGAGGCCGTTCAGGCATTCCTGGGAGGAGAGGCAAAACCGGGAGCAGTGCGAACCCGCGGCGCGCTCACCGTGCGAGTCTTGCCATTTGTGCCTCAACCGGACTACGACAAGCTGTTATGGGCGTGCGACCTCAATTTCGTGCGTGGAGAAGACTCCTTTGTGCGTGCCCAGTGGGCAGGCAAGCCATTCATCTGGCATATCTATCCGCAGGATGAAAACTTGCATCACAAGAAATTGCGTGCGTTTTTGCAGCGTTATTCAACGGGCATGGAAAGTTTGACAGCAGCCTTCTCCTTGCATTGGAATGGCGCCGGAAACGAGAATATCAGTCAGCAAGTCGACTTGCCTGCACTATGGGCGCGGTATCAGGCCGATATGCCGAAAATGACAAATAGAGTGACAGATTGGCAGCGCGAAATGTTGGCAAACGGGGATCTTGCATTTAATTTGCTGAAGTTTGCGAGTTCGATTCGGTCAGTGACGGCGGAAAACTAGGTATAATCCGCGGTCAATCTCTAACAATTTTCTCCGTCCAACGTGAGCTCGCGGTGCTGTTGGCCATGAGGCGAGAGATGAATTTAATGCAACCTATTTTTTACGTACAATCTCTATGAAACCTGCAAAAGAAGTTCGCGTTGGCAACATCATTATGGTCGACGGCAAGCCTTTTATCGTGCTTCGTTCTGATATCAACGGTTCGAGCCGCACAGGCTTCACCTACAAATGGAAGATGAAAAATCTTCTGACGAACGCGCCGATGGAAAACGTATTCCGCGGTGACGATAAGTTCGACGTTGTCGTTCTCGACAAAAAGCCCGTGACCTTTTCGTATTTCGCCGACCCGCAATACGTGTTCATGGACGAAGAATACAACCAGTATGAAGTCGACGGCGAGAACATGGGCGACGCGATCAATTACCTGCAAGACGGTATGACATGCGAAGTCATTTTTTACAACGGCAAGGCGATTTCGGTTGAATTGCCGACTACAGTCGTGCGCGAAGTCACCTATACGGAACCCGGTGTCAAGGGCGATACCTCCGGCAAGGTAATGAAGCCGGCGAAGATCGCGACCGGTTTTGAAATTCCGGTGCCGCTGTTCGTTGATATCGGCGACAAGATTGAAATCGATACTCGCACTGGCGAATACAAGAGCCGCAGCAAGTAATTCACGCTTCGGGAAAAAACGCTGCAGGACACAAACCCTGCAGCGTTTTTTTTCGGCCGTAGGGGACAGAGGTCAGACAGCAGGTATCAGGTGTCTGGCCCTAATAATAAAAAGGTAAGCGCGTATGAACTGGAAAGTGTTGATGTTGTCGGCTTTGGCCACCGTTGCCATTGCCGGTTGTGGCTCACTATCACCACCGAGCGAGAAAAGCGGAACAAAGGCTCAGGAGTCGGCCAATACCGCGGCGTCCAAACGAGATCCCAACGTCATCGTTGCCAATGACGGCAACGGCACCGTGGAGATCCAAAGGGAGGCACTTCGACCTGGTGTGTCCTCTGCGACCGTTGAGAAGATGGGCAAGCGCGCAGGGTGTACCGGAAGCGCCGGCGCAGGGCTGATTACCCAAAAGGGTCCGTCCGAGGTCTACCGCATGCGATGCGATAACGGCACGTCGTTCGTGGCGAAGTGCGAACTTCGTCAATGCAAGCCTTTACGTTAATGCGCTATCGCGCGTTGCGTATGCGTTCAATACGCTCAGATGCCGGCGGATGACTCGAAAGATAGGGCGCGGAATCGCCCGCGCTCTTTTCGAGTTTGGTGAATAACAGCGTCAGGTTGGTCAAGTCGATCCCATTCGCCTTCAGCATCGCGATTGCATAGTCATCCGCTTCCCGTTCGGCGTCGCGCGAATACTTCAGATCCAGCATGACCGTCGGAATATTGGCAAGCACCGCCGACACATCGCCGAACAAAACGGTCGCAACCGCTCCGATCGCCGAGCTCTGGATGATCCGGCGCATGATATGCCGCTCGTGCAGATGCCCGAGCTCATGCGCAAGGATGCCCATCAGCGCATCTTCGTTATCGATCAGTAGAACAATTTCATCGGTCAGCACAATCTGGCCGGAGGGCAGCGCGAACGCGTTGGGTCCGACGTCGCTCTTGCGGAAAATGATTTCATGCTTCGGCGTACCTTCCTGTGGCCGGGTGAGGGCGGCGAAGCGCGCCACAATTGCCTGCTGCTGTTGCACCGGAAGCCTGGAGGGCGACAGCATGCGCTTGTCGAGAAAGCTGAGCGTTTCGCGTCCGATTGTGCGTTCGACGTTTTCGGGCAAACTTTTCGCGACTGCTTCCGACGCCGCCGGCAGGCCAAAAAGATACCCTACGGCCAGGACTGCCGCGGTGACGAGCACGGCGACCAGGGTGCCGCGCCAGCTCTGCTGCATCCGTACTACGAACGAGTCCCGATGACCGGTCGAAGACAGCAACGCATTGAACGCGGTGGTATCGAGCACTTCCAGATACGCGCCATCCGGGAATGTCACTTTGCGTGCTGTATTGCGCGTGCGCTCGGATACGCGCAAATCCGTAATCGGGCATTCCCGCCGCGCGTCTCCCGTCACGATCGCCATCCCCGCTTCCACCGACAATGTTACGCGCAGCTTGCGAGAGGTTTTACCGTCGAAATAATAGGCGGGAATATGCATTGCAGCTCAGAGCGAAAGATCGAAGTCCAGCATATCGGCTGCGCCTTCGCCGGTTGCAGAGGCCTCGGCCTGTTCAGCTGCAACGAAGTCGTCGAGGTTGCTGACGGGGATCAGCGTCATCGACTCGATACGATATTTCATCGAGCGGATTTTCGCGAAAGGGATGAAGAGTCCAAGCGTCAACACAATACCGATGATATTGGTGAACACGATGAAGGTCATCCTGCGCGCCCGCATTTCGCTTTTGAACCGGTGCCCGCCGAGTCGGGTGTTATTCCATATCAGGTTCTGGATCATCGTCAGGAACAACGGGAACAGTGAGAACAGCCAGAGATAGAGCACCAGGACGAACAGGGCAAACGTTCCGAGCGCGGTCTGTTTCAGTCCGCCGGCGCTTGCCATTGCAGCGAGCATGCCGCCAAACGTGACGCCGATGACGGCGATGCCTGCCAGCGCAACCAGGAAGCCGATCAGGTACGCCTTGTAAAAACTTCCCGCTGTGCCGTGGAAAGAAAAATGCGTGTTGCCGTAGCGGCTTTCGTCATGCTGGAATTTCTTCATCTGCTGGTGCGTCAGCGGAGCAAGCACATAGGCGGTCAGGAAGGTCAGCACCGGGAACAGCAGGTAGACAAGGTAGACTTTGCGGGCAGTGCCGCGGAACCCGAAACGTATGGCCCGGTAGCTCGAGTTATAAAGCTTGAACTGCAGGCTTTTCCATACCAGCCACGGTCCGACGAGTGCGAGCAACGCCAGCATCAGCATGCCCATGACCGGCGAATGATTGGCCGCGAGGTTATAGGCGCCGAAGAACAATACCGCGACCACGCGGCCCTTCAGGATCGCCATCGGACTGCCGTGGTACTCGAAGCTCGAACCGGCCAGCCTGGTGCAGTCGTAAAAATAGCGTGTCCGGCGCACTTTCGCCCAGGCCGAATAAATGCCGAGCGTCAGGATGGTCAACAACAGGTTGACGATCCAGATCCGGAAATATTCGCTGCCGGTGCCTGTGAAGACCAGCCTTTCAGGCGGGTGGCGTGACGCGATGGCCGCGTCCAGCAAATAATCTGCGCCCGCGCCTGCGGACACACCCATGCTCGTCATGCTTCCTCCCTGGAAATGATCTTGTTCAAGCAGCAGCCGGGAAGATTGACTGGTTGATAACTAAAAGTCAAGGAAACGATCGGGGAAAGACGAGCCGGGCAGGTTAGTCCTCGTCCGCGACGCGCAACACCAATTTGCCGAAGTTCTTCCCCTCGAACAGCATCAGCAACGCCTCGGGGAAGTTCTCCAGGCCGTCGACGACGTCTTCACGCGTCTTGAACGATCCTTCCTGGATCCATTTGCCCATTTCTGTAACGGCAAGGTGATAACGGTCCGCATAATCGAATACCACGATGCCTTCCATGCGCGCGCGGTTGACCAGCAGGGACAGGTAGTTCGCGGGACCTTTCACCGGACTCGTGTTGTTGTATTGCGAGATTGCACCGCAAATCACAATGCGCGCCTTCAGGTTGATGCGGGTGAGCACATCGTCCAGGATATCGCCGCCGACGTTGTCGAAATAAACGTCGACGCCTTTCGGACAATGCGCTTTCAGTCCCTCCCTGACCGAACCGTTCTTGTAGTCGATGCAGGCGTCGAAACCCAGTTCATTGATGACGAAATCACATTTGTCCTTGCCGCCGGCTATTCCGACTGTGCGGCAGCCTTTGCGCTTAGCGACCTGGCCGACAGTCTGGCCGACCGCACCGGCCGCGCCGGATACCACGACGGTCTCGCCCGGCTTCGGTTGTCCGACTTCCAGCAGTCCGAAATAGGCGGTCATGCCAGGCATGCCCAGTGCATTCAGATATTTCGGCAGCGGCGCCGCTTTCGGATCCACCTTGTGAAAGGCGGCGGTCTTGTCGTCGGCCGGACCGGCCCAATATCGCTGCACGCCGGTCAGGCCGGAGACATGGTCGCCGACCGCGTAGGCCGGGGACTTCGACGCAATCACTTTTCCGATCCCGCCGGCGCGCATGACTTCGTCTATAGCCACCGGACGGATGTATGACTTGCCCTCGTTCATCCAGCCTCGCATGGCCGGATCGAGCGAGAGATAGAGTACCTTTACCAGGATCTCGCCTTCGGAGATTTCCCGCACGGGCTCCGAGGTGATATTCCAGTCAGTCGGCTTGGGCATGCCGACGGGGCGGGCTGCCAGGCGGATCTGTTGATTGGTCAGTGCGGTGCTCATGTTCGTCTCCATGGTGCTTGTCTGTTTGTAACCTTGTGTAACGATCGCCAACAGAATCTTTTTCCGCGGCATGATGGCGGGCGGGTTACAAGGCGATTCACGACTATACATAGAATCAGACGCTCGTGCTTTTTCGCCGAATTTGTAACTGTGGAGGAACTTTCCGTGCAGCATATGGACCAACGCGGGTGCCGTGATTGTTTCTACGGCCCAAGGGCGGGGTCACCCTCCTATACGCAGACGCGAGTCTTGCGTTGCTTCGTTTTGAATGATGCGACGGTTGACTGCGTTTAATTTCACGTAAACGTCACGTGTAGCCACGTCTATCAATATCAGGAGAACTTATGCTGCGATCCGAAACGCTCTTTGGCAAGCGCGAAACCAATACGCCAAATACCCTCAACACGACTTCGAGCGGGATCATGCCTGCAGGCACCTCCGGCGTCACTAAGCCAGCCACACCGGCCGCAACTGCTCCCGCGCCCGTTTCCAGCACCAACAACGAAGGCGGCAGCAAGTTGATCGTTGGCCCGAATATAAAGCTCAAAGGCGTAGAAATCACCGATTGCGACACGCTGGTGGTGGAAGGCCGCGTTGAAGCGACTATCGACTCGCGCATGATTCAGATCTCCGAGCGCGGCGCCTTCAAGGGTTCCGCAGAAATCGACATCGCTGAAATTCACGGCGAATTCGACGGCGACCTGACCGTGCGTCAGAAGCTGGTTATCTACTCGACCGGCAAAGTTTCCGGCAAGGTCCGTTACGGCAAACTGGTCATCGAAGAAGGCGGCCAACTGTCCGGCGATATCCAGGTGGGTACTTCGGCTGCTTCGTCGGCCAAAGGCCTCTCGGTTGCCAAGGCCGGCTAAAACACAGCAAGACACAAGAACTGAATAAGCGGCCGCCGGGGCCCTCGCGCCGGCGGACTCAACCGCACCCGCCGCTGCGGAAACGCCGCGGATATTTGCCCGGATCACGCCTCGCGTATCCGGGTTTTGTTTTTTGTGAGGCGCATTAAGGCATGCGACAATAGCGGCCTTTGTCTAGTGCAATAAAGCGAAACATGACGCACCCCGAATACATCCTCACTCTGTCTTGCCACGATCAGCGGGGCATCGTTCACCGCGTTTCCGGCTTTCTGGCCGAACACGGATGCAACATCATCGATTCTGCGCAGTTTGGTGATGCCCAATCGCAGCTGTTTTTCATGCGCGTACATTTTTCCGCCGAAGACGCGTCTGTCAGCGATGCGGGATTGCGCGCGGACTTTGCAGCGTTGGCTGCGTCCATGCAAATGAATGCGCAGTTGAACGACGCGCGTAAGAAGCCACGTGTGATGTTGATGGTCTCGAAAATCGGCCACTGCCTGAACGACTTGCTGTTCCGTTACAGGAGCGGCCTGCTGCCGGTGGACATTCCGGCCATCGTTTCGAACCATACCGATTTCTACCAGCTCGCCGCGAGCTACAACATCCCGTTCCACCACTTGCCGCTGGCCGCGGGCGCATCGCCTGAAGCCAAGCGTGCGCAGGAACAGCGGATTCTGGAGATCGTGGAAAACAATAATATCGACCTCGTCGTGCTCGCACGTTACATGCAGATATTGTCGCCGGAGATGTGCGATGCGTTGAGGGGCAGGGCGATCAATATCCATCATTCATTCCTGCCCAGCTTCAAAGGCGCCAAGCCTTACTATCAGGCGCATGAACGGGGTGTGAAGCTGATCGGGGCGACCGCGCATTTCGTGACCGGCGACCTCGACGAAGGACCGATCATCGAACAGGATGTGGAGCGCGTCGATCACGCGATGGATCCGGACACCCTGACCGCAATCGGACGTGACGTGGAGTGTGTGGTGCTGGCACGCGCGGTCAAGTGGTTCGTCGAGCACCGGATTCTGCTTAACGCGCACAAGACGGTGGTGTTCAAATAGGTTTGGTGGTTCGTTAGCCGCCAGGATCAAGTCTGACAGCATCGCGGTGTCCGCGGCGATGTACTCGGATACAGCCCCCGCTGTCTTAAAAAGCTCTGCTGGACTTCCTCCGTACAGTACTTTCACCCGGCAATTC